>NZ_JAIXHZ010000059.1:0-3916 GCF_043392705.1 Dysgonomonas sp. Shenzhen-Wh21 | reverse complement strand
TTATTGGTGTTTGCATTTGAAGGTTTATCTTTTAAGAAGAAAAACTCATGGCAAAAAACATCTTAGACTTATCTAAAAGAAAATATGTACTAGGCGGAATAGCCTGTGGCATAATTCTTATATATATAATTCAACTTTTTAATTTACAAGTGCTTAATCCTGAATATAAGGATTTTGCAGATGGAAATGCATTCTTTAACAGGACATTATATCCTGCAAGAGGAGTCATTTCTGATAGAAAAGATAGAATACTTGTATACAACCAGCCTACGTATGATATCGTATACATACCTCGTGAGGTACAGCCATTTGACACCCTTGACTTTTGTAAGTCATTGAATATAACCAGGGAGCAATTTGATAAACGCATGAACGACATAAAAGATCGTCGTTTGAATCCCGGATATTCGTCATATACAATGCAAACGTTTATGACTCAGCTTACGACTCAAGAGAGTGGTTTGTTGCAAGAAAAGCTATATAAATTTCCCGGTTTCTTTATTCAGAATAGGACATTGCGGCAGTATAACTATCATAATGCAGGCTTATTGCTAGGGTACGTAGCGGAAGTAAGCAGAAGTCAACTGGAGAATGATCCTTACTATGTAAGAGGTGATTATGCTGGAAAATCAGGACTTGAAGCATCTTATGAAAACTATCTTAGGGGAGAAAAAGGCATTGAGGTTTTATTAAGAGACGCTCATGGACGTATTCAAGGTAGATATGAAAACGGAAAGTTTGATAAGTCTCCTGTATCAGGAAAAAACCTCACACTTTCTGTCGATATAGATTTACAAGCATACGGGGAGTATCTTCTTCAAAATAAAGTTGGATGTGTTGTTATGATTGAACCTTCCACCGGTGAGATATTATGCTTGGTTACATCTCCTACTTATGATCCTTCTATGCTTCTGGGTCGTAATTTTAGTAAGAGCTATAAAGAACTGGAAGATAACCCTCTTAAGCCATTATTTAATAGGGCTATACAAGGGATGTATCCTCCCGGATCTACTTTTAAACCAACACAGGGATTGATTTTCCTTCAAGAAGACATTATTACTTCTAATACACTATATGCGTGTGCAGGAGGGTATCCTCCATTAGGCGGTCGTCCCAAATGTCACCCTCATGGTTCACCACTGTCATTAGTTCCAGCTATTGCAACTTCTTGTAATTCATATTTTTGTTATGGATTATCTGCGATGTTAGGAAACAGAAAAAAGTATAAAAGTACTGTTGAAGCTTTTGATATTTGGAAAGATCATATGGTAGATATGGGATTTGGTTATCGCTTAGGTGTAGATTTACCTTCTGAGAAGAGAGGTTTTATTCCTAATGCCAATTTCTATAGCAGAGCTTTTAAAAGGGAGAATTGGAGTGCTTCCAATGTTATTTCTATAGCAATAGGTCAGGGGGAAATAACAGCTACCCCTTTGCAAATAGCAAACTTTGCCGCAAGTATATCTAATAGAGGGTTCTACTATGCGCCACATGTTGTGCGTCAGATACAAGATACGCCTTTAGACAGTATATATACACATCCTCACTATACCGGAATAAAAAAAGAATACTATCAGTATGTAGTAGATGGGATGGCTCTTGCTGTTACAGGCGGTACATGTAGAGGAGCTAATATACCTGATATTGAAGTTTGTGGCAAGACTGGTACAGCCGAAAATCCACATGGTAAAGATCACTCTTTATTTATGGGTTTTGCTCCTAAAGATAATCCGAAGGTGGCTATTTGTGTTATTGTTGAAAATGCAGGATTTGGTGCTACATTTGCTGTTCCTATCGGACGTCTGATGATTCAGAAGTATCTGAAAGGAGAAGTACCTGATTCTGATAAATATATTGAAGAGAGAATTGCCACAACGACAATTTTGCCACAAACATTTTTTAATTGGAATAGAGCAAATAAGAAGTATGATGAGTTTTCTCAGCCTGCGGTATCAAATACAGATGGTGCAGTAGATGAAACATCTATAGAACCATTTTCATTAAACCCTGCTGAAAATCAATAATAAGGAATGTACAGAAGAGAAGATGAACATATAAAAAGCAGTATAGACTGGTTTACCATCGCATTATATCTGATTATGGTATTGTGCGGATGGCTCAGTATATATGGAGCTAGTTATCAATACGGAAGTACTACCAGCATGTTTGATATATCGGGTAGAGCCGGTATGCAATTGGTTTGGATTGGTACATCGATTGTTCTGGGTTTCATAATATTAAAACTGGATAGCAACTTATACGATATATTGGCTTATTATATTTATATAGCTTTTATATTACTTCTTATAGCTACTATATTTCTATCCACAGACATCAGAGGGTCTAGATCGTGGCTCAAAATAACTGATTCGGTGCAAATACAGCCTGCTGAGTTTGCTAAATTTGCAGTAGCTTTAGCTTTGGCAAAGTTGCTGAGCACCTACAATTTTAAATTGCTCACCCCTAAAAATCTGATAACAGTAGCGGGACTTATTCTTCTCCCTATGTTGCTGATCATCATGCAGAAAGAGACAGGTTCTGCGCTTGTGTATACAGTCTTCATATTAATGTTATATAGAGAGGGACTGCCCGGAATTATTTTGTTCTTGGGAATATCAGCCATTGCATTTTTTGTAATTGGACTCAAATATTCGGATACAGATATAGGTATAATATCTACAGGTGAGTTTGTTACTATAATTTTAGTTATACTGATTTGTGCCGCATTATTGGTAAGTTATAGGCAAGATAAAGTAGCAGCTCGTAATATTATATTGGGAATGCTGGCGTTATTTGGAATTCCATATCTGATTTCGCTACTGAATGTCAATATTGATTTTGGTATTATTTCACTAATCGCTCTTGGTGTACTTGTAGTATATCTTTTGGTTCTGGCGAAGAAATATTGGTCGAAAGTATATTTTCTGACAGCCGTTTTTGCTATCAGCAGCCTTATATTCGTCAGCTCAATAGATTACCTTTTCTCAGATGTTATGCAACCTCACCAGCAGATGCGTATAAAAGTCACTTTGGGGATGGAAGATGACCTAATGGGAGCGGGGTATAATGTGAATCAATCTAAGATTGCAATAGGCTCAGGAGGGCTTTTAGGAAAAGGATATTTAAATGGTACTCAGACTAAATTGAAATACGTTCCCGAGCAAGATACTGACTTCATATTCTGCACAGTAGGAGAGGAACAGGGTTTTGCCGGATCGGTATTTGTCCTTTTATTATTTTTAGCACTAATTCTACGTTTATTCTATTTGGCAGAACGTCAGAAGAGCACTTTCGGAAGAGTTTATGGCTATTGCGTAGCTTGTATTTTCCTCTTTCATGTGATGATAAATATAGGAATGGTAACAGGTTTGACTCCTGTAATAGGAATCCCTTTGCCTTTCTTTAGCTATGGGGGGTCTTCTTTGTGGGGATTTACCATTCTTCTCTTTATATTCCTCCGCATTGATATGGCTAGAAAACGTAGATAAATGTTATTATAGCGTTTTATGCGTTCTCAAAAATGAAGCAAGCTGTTCGTAGCTGCTAATTTCAATTTTTATTGTATTATATTCTACTATTATTTGTTCAGACGATTGAGCTTCAATGTGGAATATAGCATCATTTAAATCTTTTGTTAAAGAAAATCCGTTTCTTTCTAATATGTTTTTTGTCCAGTGGTGTAATATTCCCTCAGCTTTAAGATAAACCTTTCTATTATTAGCTCTTTTTGGTAAGAAATTACCTGTATATCTGTCGAATACAACATTGTCTCTTTTAAAGAAATCATCCAAAGTCCCTGACAATACGATGTCTTCAGTTACTCCCGTAGTCAACCCTTTTTCTCTTGATAAATCCATTGTTCACAAAGCAATGGAAGATGTAGGGATAGCACATAAGGCTAATTCTTATATAGCCG
>NZ_JAIXHZ010000058.1:0-2926 GCF_043392705.1 Dysgonomonas sp. Shenzhen-Wh21 | reverse complement strand
GCGGTATTGGTTGTGAGAAGTGTTCAACTGTGCAGATAGAGGAAAAGCACAGCCGAAAACACTTGCTAATGTTAATGCAATTACTTTCATGTTTTATTTTATATTAAGCGTTAATTCCGGATTATAAAAAGATATCCCTCCTGTTGCTATTTTTTAAGATTTAGCACAGTTGTTCTTACATATATAGTATTTAATGGGATGGAAAGTTAGTGTATCCCTTTTAGATTTATATAAGCGAATATCCAGTGTAAGAAATTGAAATGTATATTCATAAGTAATTATTTTAAAAGTTAATTAGCCCTTTTAATTACTTTGCTTTTCTCTTCTGAATACTTCTTGTTCAAATGTATTAATTTATTTAAAAATATATTCTAAAAACATAAAAAATATTTAATGCTTAATGTAAAATAAAACATGAAAGTAATTGCATTAACATTAGCAAGTGTTTTCGGCTGTGCTTTTCCTCTATCTGCACAGTTGAACACTTCTCACAACCAATACCGCGCTGGCGATGTATTAGTCAAGCAGCAGGTAGAGTATGTAAATCCCGGCGAAAGCGGAACCAATAAGCTTTGGGATTTCAGTAAGCTCAAATCCGTCAATGATGAATATACCCTTACCTATTCTCTTCCTCCCTTGGAAGGAGACAGTGTATATATCCTTGGTAATACCCGTTATCTGAAGAGGAAAGTGTCAGACAATGAGCTGATTGTTGGTACAGAACATAACACGATGTACTATTATCATTTAACAAATGATTCTCTTTTGCAGAAAGGGCATGAGAACCCTTCGGTGGTATTAAACTATACCGATCCTATGCTACTGGTACATTATCCGTTAAACTACGGGCAAAGTTCTTTTTCAGAATACAGGTCTAAAGGAGTTTATTCCTCTACAGTAGATATCCAGACACAAGGGATAATGACTACTACCGCTGATGCTTATGGTAAGATGATCCTTCCTTCGGGAGATACGCTTAGCCCTGTACTCAGGGTAAAGACCATACAAACCATTTTTGATGTACCTCAGGAAGGCAGTTATGTGACAAGTGAAACAGACAATGCGGGTAAGCAGCTTGAAACTTGCCGTTGGTACAGCAAAGGGTATCGTTATCCTGTATTCGAAACAATAAGGAACATCAACCTAAAGGACAGTACAGAGATCTTTAAGACAGCATTCTTTTTTCCTCCTCAGGATCATTTGTATCTGAATACCGATCCCGAGAATCAGGCACTGCTGGATGAACTATGGAAGGAACCACAAGACAACAATCAGAACACAGATAAAGGACAAGTCAAGACTGTCACATTGGAAGATATGATGACTTGCAGACTATATCCGAATCCTGTGGAATCATTTTTGAACATAGAATATGAATTAAAGGAAGATGCCAAAGTCTCTTTTGAGCTATACTCACTAGAAGGTATGCCTGTTAAGAAGATCGCTTCGAAAAATAGGACAAAAGGAACATACTATGAAACGATTGACTGTTCGTCGCTGTATCCCAAAAACTATGCATTAAGGATTACAGCTAATGGAGTGTTTGTAAATGAAATAATTATTAAAAAGTAAAAAGAGATGAAAAAATATATGTATATCTTTCCGATCCTGTTAATCCTATTATGGTTCAATATTGGAATTAAAGCTCAGACAAGTGCGAATTTTCCAGAATTAATACCGCCTTCTCCTAATGCACAATCGTTTCAGAAATTTGGTGATTTCCCGGTTTCTAATTTTACAGGTATACCTAATATTAATATTCCAATTTATACGATAGAATTATCAGATATTTCTCTTCCAATATCCCTATCTTATAATTCATCTGGAATTAAAGTAAATGAAGAATCCGGTACAGTAGGTTTAGGGTGGAATCTGAGCGTAGGAGGAGTTATAAGCCGAACCGTTTATGATCAAGACGATTTTAGTACCGCAGAATCTTTGAGCCCAAAATGGGCATACTTAAATAGCAATTTGCAAGATTACTATTTGCAAGAAGGTCAGGTTCAGTTTCCTGTTATACATGCGTGTGATTTCTATATAACGGGCTCTACAGGGAATCTTATTCCGAGCTTATATGGAGGACAAGTTCATGATTTAGCTCCTGATGTTTTCAACTATTCTTTCAATGGTTATTCAGGTTCATTTTGCATTACCCATAATGGAACCATTTATAAAGAATCTTCAGATAATATAAAAATACTCCCAGAGAAAATCGAATTTGGGACAATTCCAGATTGGACTCTTATCACTCCTGATGGTACTCAATACAAATTTACCTTAAAGGAGTATTCCCGGTTGAAAGACGGAGCTGTAAAGAGACTTAGTGCATGGTATTTAACTGAGATTAAAACATTGAAAAATAATATTATTTCTTTTTCCTATGATATTACGACCAAGCGTATTTACTCCTTATCTAATTTAACTCAACGTTATGGGGCATTTAATGGGGCCAGCCCAGCATTAGAAAATGTTGCGAATCAATATAATTCTCCTGTAGTTTATGATGATATAGTACTAAATAAAATAACATTCCCCAATGGTGAGATTTATTTCAAAAATAAATATGAAAGAATAGATCAACCAGATAATGCCTTGCTTGATCAAATATTAATTTATAAGTCTGGACTAGATTATCTAGTTAAAAATATTAAATTGAATTATAACTATTTTAGAGCAAACAGATCAGATCAAGAAATAACATCAATATCAGAAGTAATATATGTATTAGGCATAACTCCCACTTTATTGCAGAGTTATCCTTTCTTTAAATCTATCTCGGATAATTGGAATCTATATAGATTAAAATTAGCCAGTGTAGACATTATGGATGGTACAAAAAAAGAAACATATACTTTAAAGTACAATGAGAATAATCTACCAACAAAACTCTCAACAGGCAGATATCATCCGGGATATTATAATGGGC
>NZ_JAIXHZ010000057.1:0-3682 GCF_043392705.1 Dysgonomonas sp. Shenzhen-Wh21 | reverse complement strand
TCACAAACAACGAAGGAAAAAGAACAACACCTTCTGTTGTTGCTTTTATTGAGGGAAATGAACGCAAAATTGGTGATCCTGCAAAACGTCAGGCTATCACAAATCCGGAAAAAACAATATACTCCATAAAAAGATTTATGGGTGAAACATGGGATCAAGTTCAAACCGAAGTAACCCGTGTACCTTATAAAGTAGTGAAAGGAGATAACAATACACCACGTATAGACATTGACGGACGCCTTTATACTCCTCAGGAAATTTCAGCGATGATCCTTCAAAAGATGAAAAAGACAGCTGAAGACTATCTCGGACAAGAAGTAACAGACGCAGTTATTACTGTACCTGCATACTTTAGCGACTCGCAACGTCAGGCAACAAAAGAAGCCGGAGAAATTGCAGGTCTTAAAGTTCAACGTATCGTTAATGAGCCTACAGCTGCTGCACTTGCTTATGGTCTTGACAAGGCTCACAAGGATATGAAAATTGCAGTGTTCGACCTTGGTGGTGGTACATTTGATATCTCTATCCTAGAATTAGGAGACGGTGTATTTGAAGTTAAGTCAACCAATGGGGATACTCACCTTGGTGGTGATGATTTCGACCAGGTAATTATCAATTGGCTGGCTGAAGAATTCATGAATGAAGAAGGCTTAGATCTACGTAAAGATCCAATGGCTTTACAGCGTTTGAAAGAAGCTGCTGAAAAAGCGAAAATAGAGCTATCAAGCACAACTTCTACTGAAATTAACTTACCATACATTATGCCGGTTAATGGTATTCCAAAACACTTGGTAAAAAATCTAACTCGTGCTAAATTTGAGCAATTAGCAGACTCACTTATTCGTAAGTGTATCGAACCATGTCGTCAATCGTTGAAAGATGCAGGGTATTCACCATCCGATATAGATGAAGTGATCTTAGTCGGAGGTTCTACACGTATACCTGCTGTACAAGCAGAAGTTGAGAAGTTCTTCGGAAAGACACCATCGAAAGGTGTAAACCCTGATGAAGTTGTTGCTGTAGGTGCTGCTATACAAGGAGCTGTATTAACAGGTGAAGTAAAAGATGTATTGTTACTTGATGTTACTCCGCTTTCTCTTGGTATAGAAACAATGGGGAATGTGATGACTAAGCTAATTGAGGCTAATACAACTATTCCTACGAAAAAGAGCGAAACATTCTCTACCGCTGCGGACAATCAACCGTCTGTACAGATTGTTGTACTTCAAGGAGAACGTCCAATGGCGAGGGATAATAAACAAATAGGTGTCTTCAACTTAGACGGTATATTACCGGCACGTCGTGGTGAGCCTCAAATTGAAGTTACATTTGATATTGATGCCAATGGTATTCTTAGTGTATCTGCAAAAGATAAAAAGACCGGCAAAGAACAATCTATTCGTATCGAGGCTTCATCGGGTCTTACTGATGCAGAAATCCAACGAATGAAAGACGAAGCTGCAGCTAATGCCGAAGCAGATAAGAAAGAAAAAGAAAAGATAGACAAGTTGAATCAGGCAGATTCAGTTATTTTCCAAACAGAAAATCAATTGAAAGATCTTGGAGATAAAATTCCAGCCGATCAGAAAGCTTCTATCGAAGGTGCTTTAAATAAACTAAGAGATGCTCACAAAGCTCAAGATATTCCGGCTGTTGATTCTGCAATGGATGAATTAACTAAATTAATGCAGGAATTGAGCCAGAATATATACAATCAGCAACAAGCAGGTGCTAATCCGGGACAAGAAGCCGGAGGTAATACTGGTAGCCAATCTAATGGCGGCGACAATAATGTAACTGATGTAGATTTTGAAGAAGTGAAATAAGCAAATAGAAACAGATAGTATATTTATTAAAAAAGCTCATTATCCTATATTAGGTATAATGAGCTTTTTTGTATTGTATATAGAGTCTCTTTTATTTATTAAATTTTACTCCACAACTCAGAAAATAAAGCTAAAGAAGATTCTATTCGAACCATTGTACTTCTTATATCTTGATGGTCGTATTGGCATTCTTCCAAATTGGAAAGAAGCTCTAAAAACATTTTAGGTTGAATATCGCCCCATTCATGAAAAGAATTTAACAGTTCTTCTTTTTTTTCTGAAGATATAGAATCAATGAATACAATGCACACACGAGCAAAAGTAGAAAATACATTGGCTATTTCTATAGGTTGATAAAAACGTCCTCTATTAGTATAGTTAAAATGAATCTCTGCAATATAAATGAGTATCTTTTCGCACAGAAATATCATATTATTTGTTAGATCAGAATCACTGTCTTTATCTTGTATTTTTTGAATAATACTTTGGGATGAAATTTCGATTTCATTAAGGTATTTTCCAAATAGTTCATAATATTTTTCTAGATAAGGATGGCTGCTCATCATTACGCTTGGAGGAATATAGTTCGAATCCATACTGTAATTATTATCTTCTTTAATAATCCGTCCTAGAATAAGATGATATATTCCGAATTCGTCTTCAGTAATTTGTCCTATTGGTTGTATAGACAAATGATAGGTTTGTTTATAATTAGATGATGTTTCTTGAACGCTTACTATACCTTGATACTTATTATAAAATGGTTCTACAACTAAAACAACATTCCACTGTTTATTATCTTCAATCTCTTGACTAAAATCATAATCTAGTCGCACAGAGTCAGAATGATTAATAGACTTTATATCTATACGACCACCTCTAGAGATAATAGCATTACATTGTTTCAACTCTATTTCTATTTTATCTCCATTTTTTTCTTTGATTCTCAGATCACATGATGATTTTTCACCTTTGCAAGGAGGCAATAAACCATAGCTGAAATTAGTAAATCTCCCACTATTAAAATCACGAATCGCATCTGCATAATTACCCTCTGTTTGTTGCAAATGAGCTATTGATATCTTATTACAACCTACCAAATTTCCCATTCTCTTCTTTATAGGATTAAGCATATTGTTACCCTTTATTGTTGTTTGTTTATGATCAAATATAAGTATAGTTCTCCTGTACTTTTCTAATTCGTTTGTATCGGTCTTATTATAATCTTGTAAAAGTCTCTGAAATCATATACAATACATCATACTTCTTTGCTTGATTTTCTGTCTCCTTTATTCAATGATATATCCTAATATATTCAGAAATAGCAAAATATATAATATTTTTATTTTATGTCTAAATTATAATTAGGTGGTATATCCTCCTAAAAAGATAATCAATACATTATCTGTTCAATAAAATGATCAATAAATCCTCTTTTTCTGAACAATTTTTTCAATATCAAACATATGCATAAAATTCATTGGAGCTTAATATAGCTTCATTAGTTTGCGTTATAAAACTTTTAACAGTTTGATTATTGCATATTTATGATAAAGCAGAGCGTGCAAAGTTAGAAAAAAATATGAGAATTTATCTTTTAATTATTTGAAACTATATTAAGGTTTCTAAAAAAGGTGAAATAGAGGATGTAAAATAAGAATATATTAGCTTTTATTTCCATAGCTATCTCTAAGGGACATAGTCATTCAATAACAAAAGTCCGCATACATTAAACTGTATACGGACTTTGCTTAAAACGGCGGTAACCTACTCTCCCACTTTTACGCAGTACCATCGGCACGACCGGGCTTAACTTCTCTGTTCGGAATGGGAAGAGGTGGAGCCCCGGTGTTATA
>NZ_JAIXHZ010000056.1:0-4405 GCF_043392705.1 Dysgonomonas sp. Shenzhen-Wh21 | reverse complement strand
AGTAAAATCAGGGTATCCTTCCGCAGTCAAGCTCGCCAAATGAACACCTTTTTGATTGAACTCTTCTCCATAATTATAAAAATCGGCTGAACTGTATCCTCTACGATGATCCATAAAAGTATACATACCGTAAGTAGCACCTATACTCACTAATGCAACCAACGCATAGGTTGAAATATTTTTCCAAATCTTTTTCATATGCAAGTATCTTTAATTGTTTAATAACTGATTATTGTCATTCAATTTATTTTCAAATTTAAATACAAAAACTGTACACTTGATACAAGATAAGATTATTTTTTAACACTTTTAACCGAGTAAAAATCCTTTATTATTATTTTAACAATTGGAACAGACTTTTTGTCTGATTTATAAAGTTATAATGTCCTTCTTTATCACAAATCGCCTAAGATATCAATTCGTTTGAGGGATAAGAAGAACTAGAGACAAAATAAGGACGCTCTCTGCATATAATAATATAGGCTTTCATTCATTTACTTGTTTATTAATAGTCATTATTAGAAAAAACATATCCACCGAATTATTTTCAATTTCTTTATTTCTTACCTTTAGCCCTGCTTAAATTATTTTAAGTAAGACTTAAATAATTGATTCAGACATAAACCTATGCCAAATTGTCACTTCTAATTGTATTTCTCCACATTGGCAAATATAAAGAAGACTGAAATTGGCTTTGTAAGTAATACTGTCTGCATAAAACCGTTTTACAGGGATATATAAAGAATATACAGCTAATCATCTTATGGGAATCTACATACTTGTTATTATTGCAGTCTATTTTACGACGCTGTTGGTTATTTCTCATTTTGTAAGTAAAAAAAGCAGTGATAATGAAGCATTCTTTTTAGGGAATAGACAATCTCCTTGGTTTGTAGTTGCAATAGCGATGGTTGGCACATCTATCTCGGGAGTAACTTTTGTATCCGTTCCGGGAATGGTAGGCAAATTTGATATGACATACATGCAAATGGTGTTTGGCTTCACCGTTGGATATTTCGTAATAGCCTTTATTTTACTTCCCCTCTATTACAAGCTAAACCTCACGACAATATATGGTTATTTAGAAAAACGTTTTGGCTTTTATTCTTACAAAACGGGAGCTTCTTTTTTTATCCTATCTAAAATCATAGGGGCTGCCGCACGCCTATATCTAGTAGCTATTATATTGCAAACTCTTGTTTTCGATCAATGGAATATTCCATTTTTCGCAACTGTTACCGGTATCATTCTACTTATCTGGGCATATACATTTCGCAGTGGTATCAAGACCATTATATGGACAGACACACTACAAACCTCATCTCTAATACTGGGTGTTATACTCATTATATGTCAGGTTGCATCAAAGATGGACTTAGATATATCACAAGCAGTGAATGTGATCAGCAATAACGAACACTCCCGCATATTTGTTTTTGACGATTGGGCTTCCCGTCAAAACTTTTTCAAACAATTCCTGAGTGGAATATTCATTACAATTGTAATGACAGGACTCGATCAGGATATGATGCAGAAGAACTTAACATGCAAGAATCTGAGAGATGCACAAAAGAACATGATCACATACGGATTTGCATTTATCCCTATCAATCTTCTATTTTTATCATTAGGAGTCTTGCTGCTATTGTTTGCGAGCCAATTTAATATTACCCTACCCGAACACTCCGATCAGATATTGCCCGTAATGGCAACCGAATATTTAGGATTTCCCGTACTTATATTTTTCACTATCGGTATAATTGCAGCTGCCTTCTCCAGTGCTGATTCGGCATTAGCCGCATTAACAACATCCGTATGTATAGATATCCTTAATATCAAACGAGATAATGACGAGCAAGCAAAGAAGACAAGAAAAAGAGTACATCAACTCGTTAGTTTGGCATTTTTACTGGTGATCCTTATCATAAATTCTATTCATCAAGAAAACGTGTTGGACACAATTTACAAAGTAGCATCATATACTTATGGCCCATTGCTTGGCTTATTCTTCTTCGGTCTTTTCTCAAAAGTTAGCATACGAGATAGGTATGTGCCATATATATGCATACTCGCACCCGCACTAAGCTATCTCATTGAATTTCTTTCTCTAAGGTTATTTTCTTACACGGTAGGATATGAAATATTATTACTTAACGGACTGTTAACCGCTATTGGTTTATTGTGCCTGAAGCACGATAAACAAACAACATCTGTATAGTTTTGTTATAGTAGTATATATAAAATTAAAAGATGTAGACTATTATGGCATTTAAACATATCAATCCCTCTCAAGCTAAAACATTATTGGATAAGAATCACGCAGTACTTGTAGACATTAGAGATGAGCTAAGCTTCAGTCTTTCTCATGATGATCGAGCAATAAATCTTTCTCAATCATCCTTACCTAAATTTCTATCCGAGACCGAAAAAGATACTCCGGTATTGGTAATTTGTTACCATGGTAACAGTAGCCAACTTGCAGCAGATTTTTTATCGCAACAAGGATTCTCAGATGTATATAGTATTGATGGAGGATATGAAGAATGGAAAGAATAAGAAATAAAGAAACACATATATCTAAATGTTATATTATTACCGCTTTGTCGACTATAAATATATTGTTTGACGATAAAATATAGAAAAACGCAATTTATTTTTAAATATAAGAACTCTATTAGTTTAGCCTATCCGAACATAAAAAAGTTTTATCAACAAAGTAGTATTATTTTGATATTTTTCATATAAATAAGTTTGTTTATTCATGAATACTTTTTTCCTTTGTTTAAGATTAAATAAATACTATCTGTTATTAAAGTAAGTAATGCAAAACACAGTAAAAATTAAGGACGTAAAAGACATAGTCGTACGTTTTTCTGGCGATTCGGGAGATGGTATGCAGTTAACCGGAACCATTTTCTCAAACCTCTCTGCTATCTTTGGAAATCAGATAGCTACATTCCCCGATTTTCCTGCAGAAATCAGAGCACCTCAAGGTACTCTGTATGGAGTTTCAGGCTTTCAAGTACATTTAGGTAACCAAATTTACAACTCAGGTGATATGTCTGATGTGTTGGTTGCAATGAACCCTGCTGCTTTGAAAGTAAACGCCAAATCATTGAAAAAAGATTCTGTTATAATTATCGATACAGACTCTTTCGGAAAACGTGATTTGGAAAAAGCTCTATTTGCTACCGAAGATCCATTTACAGAATTAGGACTGACAACACAGCAGATAATCTCCGTACCGATAACAACACTAACTAAGAGTAGCCTCGAAGGTATGGAAATGGATATGAAATCTCGTGTCAGAAGTAAAAATATGTTTGCATTAGGACTTGTATGCTGGTTATTTAATCGTCCATTGGATGTAGCTAACCATATACTTTCTAACAAATTTGCAAAGAAACCGGTTTTGGTAGAAGCAAATCTTAAAGTACTAGCCGATGGATTTAATTACGGACATAATACCAATATGTCTATCTCTTCATATAGGGTAGAAACAGTAAATATCGATAAAGGATACTATATAGATATTAATGGAAATACAGCAACAGCATATGGTTTGATTGCTGCTTCCGAGAATTCAGGAAAACCGCTGTTCTTGGGTTCATACCCAATTACTCCGGCAACAGACATTTTGCAAGAACTCGTTAAATTTAAACAATTAGGAGTTAAAGCAATTCAGGTAGAAGATGAAATAGCCGGTGTATGTACGGCTATAGGCGCTAGTTTTGCGGGTAACTTAGCAGTTACATCCACATCCGGACCGGGTTTAGCCCTCAAAGGTGAAGCTATAGGGTTGGCTGTAATGGCTGAATTGCCACTTATTGTTATCGATGTTCAACGAGGAGGCCCATCTACAGGCCTGCCAACTAAAACAGAACAAACCGACCTCAGACAAGCACTATATGGTCGCAATGGCGAAAGTCCTATTGTAGTACTGGCAGCAGCTAGTCCTACAGATTGCTTTGACATGGCCTATTGGGCATCTAAGATCGCATTAGAGCGTGTTATGCCTGTGATCCTGTTAACAGATGGTTATATAGCAAACGGTTCTTCGGCATGGCGTATTCCAGACTTAGACCAATATCCGGCAATAACTCCGCATGATGTTTCACAATACACAGGCAACGAATGGAATAGTGCGTTACGTAATGATGAAACAATGGTTCGCTACTGGGCTGAAGCAGGCTTAGAAGGTTATACACACCGTATTGGTGGACTTGAAAAAGACTTTAAAACCGGAGCCATCTCTACCGACGCAGCTAACCATCAAAAAATGACTGATGTCAGACAACAAAAAGTAGATAAAGTGGCGGATATAATTCCTCAACTGGAGCTAATTGGCGGAGAAGATGCCGGATATTGGTCTAAGTCTGGAATACGCCATGCCGAAGAACCGTTT
>NZ_JAIXHZ010000055.1:0-8250 GCF_043392705.1 Dysgonomonas sp. Shenzhen-Wh21 | reverse complement strand
CGGAGATAACTTTAAGGTCTTCGCTGTATAGTCCGTATTTCTCGAAATTTGATCTATGTATGAAGAAGGCCTGATGACATAAAAAACCGGCAAATAAATCATAAATTGCAAACCGCCAATCACGACCTTTGTATGATGTGTCTGCTTCTAGCTTTCCTCGGACTTCCATATAAAAATTTCCGCAGATAAAAGGTTCGTGGGGATCATCATTGAATATATCATGGAGGACATTCTCATTGTGTAAAGCATCTCCCGAATTAAGAAAATATAGATATTCGCCTTTAGCCTGTCGGATACCTTTATTCATAGCATTGTAAATACCACTATCTTTTTCACTTACCCAATAGCTGATCTTGCTTTTATATTGGTTTATTATATCGATGCTACCATCTGTAGACTCGCCGTCAATAATGATAAACTCAAAGTCGGAGAAAGACTGTGAAATAACACTTTTGATGGTCTTTTCAAGTCCCGTTTTGTCGTTTAAATTGACAGTTATAATTGATAGTTTCATAATTTACTTCCGCCTCGATTTTATTAAGAAAGGATTTAAGAATACCAACTTCTGATAAAGTGATAAGACTGTCGCCGCTTTACGTAGGCTATAACCTTTTGCGTAATATATTTGTATTTTGTACATTCTCTTTATCCGCTCAATGATTGTTCTCTTATAGCTTCCGTTTGTATATGTATTAAACTCGTGCAATAAATAAACCATCCAGGCTGTTTGATTTAGAGGTTTTAATGTAGAAGACACTCCTCCCAAATGCTGTCTATATACCGCCATATAATCAGGGAGAAATTTAATCTTACCCGATAATGACACAATCAATTGAAGAGCGTAATCTCCGTTTTTTACTGTATAGTACCAGTCCGGTGTTTTATGTGCATCTTTACGAAAAAGGATAGAGGCCGTAAGTAGCCCCCAATCTTTTTGAATAATATCCGTTGTAGTCAATACATCCCGCTCCATCTCTATGTTTTCATCCAAATGTCCACACATCAAAGTATGTACCTTATGGGAGCACATTGCAAAATCGGGATTAGTCTCCATAAAATCAACTTGCTTTTGCAGTTTATAAGGGTCAGTCCAATAATCATCGCCATCACAGAGTGCTATATATTTTCCATACCCACTATTTATATTGTTTATCCAGTTGAGCATCATTCCCTGATTGGTCTCGGGTAGTCTTAATCGTATAATGTCGGGGTATTTCTTTTGATACTCTATGCAGATAGCACGGGTGTTGTCTGTACTGCAATCTTCACCGATTACCAATTCGAAAGGGAAGTCAGTTTTTTGCATAACAACTCCTTCTATAGCTTCCGCTATAAACTTTTCATGATTATATGTAATCATGGAGACGGATACGACTATGTTTTGTTCTTTGTCAATCATAGAATAAAGGTGTTCAGACTTTTAAAAAGGTGACAAAAGTAACAGGTCTTATGTTGTTAATTTTTATTTGTATCACAAATCAGCTATTTATCACATTTATTATCCTCTCCATATCCTCTTCATCATATCGATGATCGCAAGGCAAAGGAAGCAAGTAATTGACTATCTTATATTCGGCAGAGTCTTTTTCTACAAGTCCTAGTGTTTCCTTCCAATATGTAGATACATATATTTTGTTATCAATCAGCTTCTTTCTTAAATTAGGGTTTTCTGAGTAGAACATATAACTCAGCGGGCAAGTATCTGAGGGAAAGTTATCATATTCAAACTTATTATCTTTTCCTAAGACAGAATGCAAATAGTTGAAGTTCCTTATTTGTCTTTCTTTCAGATTTTCGTAGTCTATGTTAGACAATAATGCCGAAGCAAGATTCGACATACGCTTTATTGGTTGACCAACAAGGCTTGCGCAGTAGTCAAGATAATCCTGATAGGCTGCACTGGCATTACCATATTCTATCCGTTTCATCAAATGTGTCATGTGTGGAATAGAGAAGTCTTGCTCAAGCTCCTCATTCAGAAAAGTATCTGTATAGAGATAAGCACCGTCGGGAAGACCTAAAAATTTACGAGGAGAATATATCGTGTCGATACCTTCGTAAGGTTTCGAAAAGAAAGCATGTGTATTATCAACTATCAATTGTTTTCCAAACTTTTTAACAAGCTGCAAAACAGTACAACACTTTATGCCGTAAGTGTCGGAATAAAAAAATACTTCATCTTCTTTTAACTCCTTATCGAAGATAGGATTAAGCCGGAAATCTACAGAATAGAATTCAGATTCTATTCCTAACTTCTTTATAGGTTCCCAGATAACTTCAGAGTTTAAGTAAGGAATATATATCTTTTTATATTTCTTTGCTCTTAATATATATTCAAGACAGTTGCGAGCAGTATTTAGCTGTAATGCTCCTTTATGATAATGTTCCCCTTTACGAAGTTGAAGTTCGAAGTATCCTCCTATCTCTTTCATGTCTTTAATATTTTCTATGAAGTATTACCTGTGATTAAAAAGCCTTTTGCTTCTTCAATAACGTTAGATTAATTTGTATTCATTTAGCATATCTTGTATCTCAGCCAGGCTGTTGAACATCATAACGTCTATAATTGACAGCCAAGGGATAAAATCATTGTTAAATTGTTTATAAGTAACAAGATTGGACGATAAGAAACGGAGGTTTATTCCCTCTTTCTCGAAATCCTTTGGCTGGTACAGTTCTTGTCCGCCAATTGCATTATAATAATCTTCTGCTCCTAGAGTTTTGCATATAGCAATCACCCTATCTTGTCCCGCAAGAGTCTGATCAACATCGATGGTAGATGAAATAATGATTTCAGTATGAATATTCAGAAATTTACAAACTTCTTTTATTGAATTATAAATATATAAGAAAAGATTTTTCTCTTCGTAGTTGATAATATCCTCCACAATTGGCATCACCTGCTCAAAATAAGGAGCCTTGCGATATGATTCTCTTATTTGATTTATTAATTTCCTTTTATCGAAAGAATCAGCTACAGAGCGATCTTTTATATCCAAATAGTCGGAGTCTTTTTCTACCGATATTGAAATAAGTGTATCTTTATTGTTTTGTAGGATGCGATTACGGTTGATCCATCCTTTTTTTGTATATTTTGCATTATCGTATATTACATACTTATCTACGGCATTCAATAGCTGAAAATAGCCAATGTATGGCATAAAATAAGGCTGCATTATTCCTAAAATCATTTTTCCCAGGGTTTACTTTTAATTAACTCACATATTTTTCTCACTTCTTCAAACTCCAAGTCTGCATACATCGGTAAGCATACAATTTCTTTGGAAACTTGTGCTGCAACAGGCAGATTGCTAACACTGGCAGAAGGCAGTCCTCTATATGTCGGAAAATCACTGATAAGAGGATAGAAATAGCGACGTCCGAATATATCATACTCCTGTAACTTGAAGTACAGGTCGTCACGATTCATGCCATAATCGGCAGTATTTACTCGTATTGGGTAATAAGGGTAAGTGTGCTCTACTCCTTCACCAACAGTCATATAAGTGATACCTTTTACTTCTTTCAGTAGGCTGTCGTACAGTTTAGCCAGTTCCAGACGTTTAGCGATATAATTGTCTACATGTTTCAATTGCAATGAGCCGTAAGCTGCTTGCAATTCGTTCATCTTGGCATTGATACCGGGTTCGATAACCGTAGTTTCGTTCCTAAACCCAAAGTTCTTTAATAAATCGATACGCTGTTTCGTCTTTTCATCCTGACAAACAATTGCACCTCCTTCTATTGTATTGTACACCTTTGTTGCATGGAAACTGAGAATAGATAAATCCCCCCAATTCATAACCGACTGTCCATCTTTTTTAACGGCAAAAGCATGTGCTGCATCATATATCACACGTAGACCGTACGTGTCTGCTATGCGTTGTATTTCTTCTACATTACACGGATTACCATAAACATGCACCGGCATGATGGCTGTTGTCTTTGGCGTAATGGCCCCTTCTATCTTTTCGGGATCTATATTATAGTTCTTACTATCTATATCTACAAATACAGGTTTGATGTTGTTCCACCACAATGAATGTGTTGTTGCAACAAAGCTAAATGGAGTGGTGATAACCTCACCTGTAATGCGTAAGGCTTGCAATGCGGTTATTAATGCCAGTGTCCCGTTGGCGAAAACAGAGATATGCTTAATACCAAGATAGTCTGCCAATTCTTTTTCGAACTGTTCATGAAACGGACCGTTGTTTGTCAACCATTTATTATCCCATATTTTTTGAAGATAAGGAATAAATTCATCCAAAGGTGGAATCGCCGGTTGGGTAACCATTATTTTTTTGTTCATAATCTTTTACCTAATAAGTTTATTGTATAAGTTTCTAATCCATAAAGGAGTAAAGCTCTTTAGTCTGCCTCTGAAAGATTTATCTCCGTAAAGCAAAATTTCGAGTCTCCGTTTATGTTTTGTGAAGGTTTCTGTATAGTTATAGTTCAAATACTTATCGTATTCATTAATCAGCTCGATAACCTTAGCGAACTGGTCTTTTTCGTCCATTCGCGACCATTGTCCGTTATCATGTATCCTATATGCCGAAGTTACTTCTTTGAGATATACCAAGGGAGCAAATTGTCCCATATACATCCCTAGCATCCAATCGGCTATTTCCATATCAAACAGTTTTGGGTCTAATTGCTGTATATATTTTCCTCTGAATACGCAACAAGACAGGTTTCCTATGCGGTTGCCCAATGCCAACTGATCGGTAGTGATCAGCTCATAGTCTGTATCAAGAGTCCAGTCAAATATCTCTTCTCTGTCTTGATCTTCAAACAGGCGTATGTGCCTGTTGTAACTCATCGAGGTGTTTGGTACCCTTTCCAGATGATTGATATGATTTTCCAGATGAGATGCCTTCACCCAATAATCATCACCTTCCATAATGGCAACGTATTCTCCTGTACATGCCGCAAAAGCTTGTTGGTAATTGCGTATATATCCTAGATTTTGCGTTTTATGTAAATATTGGAAGGCTAATTTCGTTTTCGACTCATACTCTTTTATAATCTCTACAGTATTGTCAGTAGAGCAATCGTCGGCAATAATAATCTCCACATCGTGAGATGTTTCCTGCATTAGAATACTCTCCAATGCCGGACGGATATAATTGCTGTGATTGTATGTGATGAGTATGATATTTATCTTCATATTTTGTAAAACTCTGTTCTTTAATTTTATACAATGGTCTTTTCTCTGTAGGAATACAGTTATGAAAAGAGTTTTCTAAATACTTTTTGTACAAAACGGAATGGTTTGTATATCATTCTACCCAATTTATATTCAGGGGTATGATAATGCCAGTAAAGTTCTTTATTGTATGTTTCTGCTTTAATTCGATCTCTAACAGGATTTAAATACTCAAGAAACAAAGGTATATGATTCTTGAACATTTGTAAAAGCATTGCATCATTTTTCTCTGTTTCACGGAATATGCGCATCGATCGTGAAACTTCTTTTATCCTATAATAATAGTGAAAGTCATTAAGTTTTATAACCTTATCATTCGGTTTGATCAACGAAAGGTAGAAATCCCAATCCTCTATACCGTCAAACATATTCATATTGTAGCCTCCGGCTTCAAGAAAGTCAGATTTTCGGAATATGGCTGAATTGTAGATTTGATTCTGCGTTAGCATTTTTTCAAATACAAAATCAGGATTTATCTTTTTTTCATTTACATCGCCAAATAATACAGTATCACTATATATAAGCTTTATTGCTGGATCTTTTGTAAATGCTTTTATTGCTTCACTAAAATAATGGGCTCCCAACTTATCGTCTCCATCTAAAGGAACGATATATTCTCCAATAGCCCGATCAACTCCATAGTTTCTGGTATCACAAACCCCGCTGTTTTCTTTCCAAAAATATTTGAACCGCTTGTCTTTTTCTATCCATTGCTTTGCAACATCTTCCGTATTGTCAGGAGAACCATCATTAACCATAATACACTCCCAATGAGGATAATCCTGGTCGAGAAGTGATTGTAGTGCTTCAGGCATATATTTAGCCTGATTATAGCACGGCATGATAACGGATATGATAGGGTTCATAATATAAAGTTTATAGTTTAAGCCATTTTAGTAAACCTAGCTTCTTTAAGTATTTTACACTCATAGATGTCTTCAATTTATATAGTTCCTGTTTTTTCTCTATCCAGTCTCTATACAAAGTATTGTAGAGAGGATAAGAGTGAGCTATATGTTCGTTGCGCTCATCTATAAGCAATTGCTTGTTTGAAGCATTCGAACTGATTCCATCAATATAGAAAGTCGAAAAACAACCATTAATATGTCTGTATGTACAACTTAGCTGGCATATAGCATCCATAAAGAAAGCCCAGTCTGACGTTATCTTCTTTTCTTCCGAATAGTATCCATACCTTACCAAAAGTTCTTTTTTTATAAAAGAAGCTGTATGTGGCAAAGTATCTTCTGCAAAATATTTGAAATCAGGATGATTGGGATATTGCTTTATATAGCTTGTATTTGATAAACTATCAGCAATCTCCATATCAAAATATACAATGTCTTCTCCTGTAACTTGGGATATAATCGATTGTAAGTCACAGTTCTCTTTTATTACATCTCCGCTATTTACGAATAATATATATTGCCCCGTTGCTTGCCTGATTCCTTTATTCATAGCATTATATATGCCAGAGTCTGGTTCGCTGATCCAAAAGTTTATTTTGCTTTCGTATTTTTTTATAACATCAATACTTCCGTCGGTAGAATTCCCATCAATAACAATATATTCAATGTCATACAGATCATTAGAGATAACGCTGTTAATCGTTTTCTCTAACCCTGCGACATTGTTATAATTAATTGTTATAATAGATACTTTCATCTTTTTATAAGTCTCGATATTAATCTTTTGAGTTCGTAATAAGCAACCATCGGGCGTTTTTTTATAAACATTGATAAGATATCTTTGTTTACAGAATTCGAGTATGAAAACTTTAATTTATATGATTGCCATTTGTAATACCACCTCTTACTATATTCTTTTCCTAACTTCAAATGTAGTCTTTTTGCTATAATTTCGGAAACTTTATACCCCTCTAATATTCCCAGTCCTCTGTCTTCAGATTTGTTTGATACATTTACCGAATGTGTTCTAAAATAATTTAGATACTCTTTTACTTCAGACACAGTTATATTTCCCTCACCGCTAAAGCTACCCCATAATAACCAGTCACCACAGTATTTGAAATTTACAATCCTATTCCACAGGTTTTCGGCAATTGCATCTTTCTTGAAAACCACCATGCTCGCATTACAAATAGGGTTACTATATAACAAATAGTTTTCTGTGAACTGATTGATATCCATCGAATAATCTGGTAGGATAGGAGGTTGATCCATTACTGTATTATTCTCTTTGTCAACGATTGTTGTAAGAGAAAAGCAGAGTGCCGAGTTATATTTAGAAATAGAATCCATTATTTTCTCAAGAAAAGTAGGATCTGCATAATCGTCACTTTCAGCAATCCAGATATATTCTCCCTTAGCTAATTCGATACCTCTCTTCCATTGTTTGAATGTAGAGCCGGAATTAATCTTATTGTATATGATATGGGATATATGAGATACATTTCGGTATTCTTCAATTACATCTCTGCTATTGTCCGGTGAACAATCATCCAAGATTATCAGCTCAAAATCCTGATATGTCTGATTTAATATTGAGTCAATACGTTGTCTCAGATATGGAGCATGATTGTATGTAGGAAGGATAACGGAAATCATAATTAATTTTTAGAGAGAATCTTTTTGAAGAAAAAATATATCTTTTTCTGAATTTTAATCATAGGATTATTTTCATATCTGCCTGTCTTTTCTTTTAGGATATGTTCACTATATCTTAGATCATCAATCGTGTCTAGTAAATATTGGTAAGTTCCAAAATTATTCAGATACAAATCGATATGCTTCTTAAATACGTATTTAATTGTATTTAGCAAGATTTCGTCATTTCTAACAAAGGTATATATCATAGAGTCATTCTTTATTCTATAATAAAAGCCTGTATATTCTAACTTATATACCTTTTTGTTAGATGTTCCAAGTAGGTGAATCCAAAATTCCCAGTCTTCCCATCCGTTTTTCATATTTGTATCATAACCTCCAATTCGTATCCAATCTTCTTTTTTATAAAAAGCAGAGCAATAAATCATATTTGCTCTTAAAAGAGTTTTTAAATTATATTCAGGAAGAGCCCAA
>NZ_JAIXHZ010000054.1:0-10059 GCF_043392705.1 Dysgonomonas sp. Shenzhen-Wh21 | reverse complement strand
TTATTCTTAAAGTCCTCCAATATCCAAAAATATTGGATGTAATCTTGCAGAGCCTTTATTGGAATAATTTTTTTATAAAACATTTATCTTTATATATGTAAAATAGATAATCTAAAATATGAGAGAATGTTGCACAATACATATCAATCCTAAGTAAGCGCTATTTTATATTACAAAGATAAATCTTTTAAAATGAATTAATCTTACTAATTTTTAGAATTCAAATGTTACTCCAATGGTAGGGATTATAGATGCACTCGAACGTTTCAAGTTTTTCATCTCGTAACGTTGCTCTTCTATTGGTGCTTGCGGATTTATGATATTTCCCGTACTTACAATAACATCTTGTCTTTTGAATGAACTGCGTGTTACATTCTGTAAATCGAGGTAAAGGCCAAGCATATACTTATTCAGATAAAAAGTTCTATCTACTCTCAAGTCTAGCTGAGTATATGAAGGGTTACGCAACGTATTGTATTGAGTATAGTCGAGATAAGGTTTTCCCGAAGCATTCCAAGCCAAAACCAGCGAGGATTTGTCTTGATCGTAAGGAGTAAAAGGTGCTCCACCTATCGATTTTATCTTTGCTCCTACACTCCAATTAGAATTAAAATAATAAGTTCCTGTAAGATTAAATATATAGCCATTATCCCATGCCGAAGGAAGGTACTTGCCTTCTTTTTTTGCAAATTGACTTTTGAATAAAGTGAATGAAGATAAAACATTTACTTTACGTGCTACCACCCACCTAGCTAACAATTCTACTCCGTAGCTTTTACCTTTTGCATCCGATACAAGTAGTTCGTTGCCTATAGCTCCGTAGTCGTCACCCTTACTCATCAAAGGAATGCCGTCTTGCACAGATAAAGGCATATTGTTGTAATATTTATAAAAACCTTCCAGAGATATTTCGAAATTCTTTATCGACTGATAATTGAAGCCTGCCGACACCTGATCAACACGCATATAATCCAACCCCTTGTTTACAAACATACCATTGTTATCTTTCAATCCCATTGCTGTAAGAGGTGGAAGCTGGAAGTAACGTCCGATATTAGCGTTGGCATTCAAGTTAGCTATAAGCCTATATGATAAAGATAGACGGGGCGAAATCTGATTGAACATTTGCTTGGTATTATGTGAATAAGATGCAGCATCTAACCTTATTCCAAAAGATGATTTGAATCTCTCATTTGTTGAAACATAATCTATATTTGAGAATAAACCCCATTTGAAAAAGTTTAGTTCTGTATCATATTGGAGAGACGTTTCTTTATCGTTATTAAAAAATACCTGAAAACTATTATTGCTATATTGCACGTAATCTATATTTAGTCCTGTATTAATTTTCCATTGACCAAGCGGCGTAAGGTTTTCGAATCTAAGTTTCGATTCTTGTTCCAACGATTTATATTTTAACCTTAGCATATCAGGGTCGTTATTCAAATTGTCCTGATATTTCGTGTTACGGTTATTCAGATAACTATGGCTGAGAGCAAGAGTCTGTCTATTACGTTTGTTGTAATGTTTATAAACTGCACCCAAGGTAAAAGTTTCCTGCTTTATTGTTGGCAAATAGCCTAGTATGTATTCGGCATCTTCTGTAGTAGCTTTATTATTTAGCTTCATATCATCTATTGCACCAACACCTATAAATGTAAGCTCGTTAGTGGGTGACAATTGAGTTTTTATCTTGAACAGGGCATCATTGTATGTCGGCAAGAAAGGGAGCCCTATGAGATCGAAAAGAAGTTGCAGATAAGATCGCCTTATGGATACTGTATATGTTGTCTTTTTACTTAAAGGTCCATTGGCTGTCGCAGACGCTTCCGATGCGCCTAAAGTTGCTTTGAAAGATTGCTTTTCCGGATTTCCATCAGCTAATTTGAAGCTTACGACAGAGCTTAATGCATCGCTACTGTACGAAGGAAAAGCTGCTGTATAGAAGTTTACTTCCTTGATCAAATCTGCACTTATGATACTTACAGGCCCTCCAGAAGCTCCTTGTGTACTAAAATGATTAATGTTAGGTATTTCTATACCATCCAGAAAGAAACTATTTTCGGAAGGTCCACCGCCTCTTACAATTAAATCGTTTCGGTAACCTCCTGGTGAGAAAGCTACACCCGGATAAGATTGTACAATGCGGGATATATCGCGGTTAGCTCCAGGGCTTTTTTCTATTTCCTGTGTACTTATAACATGTAATCCAACCGGGCTTTCAATTGAACGCCTGAAAGGCATAGGATAAACATTAACATCGGCTAACTCATTTTTATTTTCTTCTAATTCAACGATTATTTGTAAATCTTTTACAGTTAATAAATACTCAGGGGTTTGTTCAGCTTTATACCCAACAAATGATACTAGAAGGGTATAAGGTCCGGGTAATAGATTTTCAATAGAAAAACGCCCTTCTTCATCTGTTTGTGTACCAATAGTCGTACCCTTTACTATTATACTGGCATAAGGAATAGGGCTTCTGTCTCCTTTGTCTATGACTGTTCCCTTTAATGAATGCTTCTGCTGAGAGAATACACTAATACTAAAAAGTGATATAAATACAAATAATATCGTTTTCATAAATATTTAATAAGCGAATTAATTAAAACTCACAAATTCAACATTTAGATAAAGAAATTAGTTCACAATTTATATAACTATGAGAATCTTTTACTACATGTATTCTCTTTGCAAATTAATATAAGTATAATCGGAGATAGCACTATTTCTGTTTTACGGAACGACTTAATGTCAGATACCCTAACACTCCGCCTATGATAGAAGCTGCAAAAATACCAATTTTTGCTTGTACCATATATTCAGGATGAGTGAATGCGAGTGATGTGATAAATAATGACATGGTAAAACCGATAGATGCGAGTAGGCTTATACCTAGTAGGTTATGCACATTCATTCCTTCCGGAAAAGGAGCAACCTTTAATTTAATAAGTAAAAGCGTAAAACCTACGACTCCCAACACTTTTCCTAATAACAGACCTAGTGCCACACCTAAAGCTATATTTGTGCTGAATAGCTGCTCTATATCAATGTTTAGGGAAACTCCCGCATTCGCTAAAGCAAATATCGGAATTATAACGAAAGTCACTAAAGGATGCATTCTGTGCTCTAAGCGTTGCAACGGAGGAATTGCTTTATTCGTGTCTATTTTTATTTCTTCCAGTAAATGCAACTGATCATTTGTAAGTGTCGGAATTTCACTTTTAGGATCGACTTCTATAAATTTATTCAGATATTTCTTTATTCGTTCAACAAATAGATTTTCTTTTATTTTGACATCTGCAGGAATCATGAAAGCTGCAATAACAGAAGCTATTGTAGCGTGAACACCCGATAGCAAGAATGATGTCCATACCCCAAGAATTCCCAATATAGCATAAAACAAAATACTTCTGACTCCCATTTTATTGCCAACAAACATGATAAACGCAAATCCGAAACCTGTGGCAAGGCTTATAAAAGAGATATCGGAGGTATAAAAAAATGCAATAACCAAAACAGCTCCCAAATCATCAACAATGGCGAGAGCCGTAAGAAAGACTTTCAATGATATAGGTATTTTGCTCCCCAACAGATACAAAATCCCCAGAGCAAAAGCAATATCAGTAGCCATCGGAATGCCCCAGCCATGATGAACTTCTCCTGATGGATTAAGACTTATATAAATGAGCGCGGGAACAAGCATGCCTCCTATTGCAGCTCCGATTGGTAAAAGAGCTTTACGAGGATTGGACAGCTCCCCTCCTACTATTTCCCGTTTAAGTTCTAGCCCAACAACAAAGAAAAATACGGCCATCAGGCCATCGTTGATCCAATGATGGATACTATATTCAAAAAAAGGGATGCCATTAAATACAAATCCTAATTTATGTTCTAAAAAATGAAAATAATCTTCCGACCAAGAAGAATTAGCAAGAATCATTGCAATTATAACACTTAGCCCAAGAACGATCCCTCCCGCCTTTTCTTGTAATATAAACCTTTGAATGGGCTGAACAACCTTGTCTATGGGTTCTTTTTTTTCTTCTGTCATCGATATAGTTTTTTATGAGAATGTTTTATCTACAATAAAATGTACCTTAGTTGTAAACTTAAGTAAAAGTCAAAAATAAAAATATTTTTCTACTTCATATATTTTTTAACATTTATCGACATTTAAGATCTTTAATGTTTACAACCCCTTTTTCTAAATGAATTTATGGTCTCTGATAAGACTAACCAATAGACACAAAGTCGTGATTTATAATATAAATCACGACTTTGTTAGTTATATAATCTAATTACAAGTTAATCGTTCCCTTTTATGAATTTGGCTACTTCTCGAACTTCGACACTACCGCCAATTTTGAAAATAGGATTAGCTTTGGCAATCTCTACTGCTTCATCAATTGTTTCTGCATTTATGACTACATATCCTGTTACAATCTCTGTACCTTCTGAATGAGCACTATTTACAATATTTCCATTCGAATGAATTGTTTTTGCTCCTGAGGGGGATAAGGTATTTCCTTTATCGGATACTTTATTTTGCTTCATTAGACTACTGAACCATTCCATTCTTTCTTTCACTTGTTCTGGAGATGGTTTTATCTCCGAATCTTTATTTAATCTGAATATCAATAGAAAATCTTTCATATCATACATTTTATTAATATTTAAAACAAATACAAATATAAAGATGTCAATAAGAAATATATCAGCACTTTTAGGCCTGTTTTCGGTACTTTTTAAGAAAAGTACTAGGAGAAAGTCCTGTTTTTTTCTTAAAAATTCGGGCAAAATACGAAGAATCTTCAAATCCAATCTGATAAGTGATTTCACTTATATTGCAGTCGGAGTATATCAATAGCCGTTTAGCTTCAGTTATCTTAAGATTAAGTAGATATTGCTTGGATGAGATACCAAGAATCTTTTTACATGTTTCATTCAATTTCTCTTCTCGTACATTTAGTTTATTTGCATAATGGGAGATTGTATATAATTTCGAATAATCGGATAGAATTAACTCTTTAAATTGCTCTATTAGTGTATTACTTTGGTATGTTTTTACCTGCTTCCTTTTGGCTATCCTATATAATAAGCGAGAATAGTATAAGAGCCCAGCTTTTATATTTTCTTCTGATGCATCATCTTTATAAAGTAGTTCTTTTTTTATATCCTCAAGAATAGATAAGTGAAGCGATACATCAACATTGTCGATATCAATATAAGGGGAGCTATAGCTCAAATTCATATCTAAACCGGCTAATTGGTCTATAAAAATAATATATCCCTGTACATTATCATAGAAGCTCCAATTATGAATCTGCTTAGGAGCAACGTAAAATACTCTCTGTGGTCTTATTGTGTATTCTTCAGAATCAATCACATAAAATCCGCTTCCATGAGTAAACCAAACAAAAGAAAAAAAAGAGTGGCTATGGGGCCATTCGATCTCTACATTTTCTCCTGATTCGAAATGCCTTATAAAAAATGATTTTGATAAGGCATTATCAGGAAGAGCATCTGCCATAGCGTATTCTTTTATCATACGTGATTGTTTATACAGGAATATTCTCTGTTTATTTAATACTATATGAATTATAAGAGTCTAATTATAGACTGCCTATAGCAGCAAATTTACACAATTATTGCAATTTTCTTTTATTAAATACTTCTATTCTTTTCTTAGTCTTTTATCCCTTCTATAAGCAAAATAAAATACTTGAGGTAATACTGTAAAAGAAAGAATCATGCATATAATTATTCCACCTACAATCATTATAGCTAACGGGCGTTGAATCTCAGAACCCATATCGGTAGATAAAGCTGCCGGAAGTAGCCCCATCGACCCCATTAGGGCAATCATCAGAACCGGTCGTACACGTTGAGATACGGCTTCATTGATTGCTGTGCGGAGGTTATGCGTTTGTTGTACTTTTTTCTTCATGAGTGTTACCAACAAGATGCTATCTATAGAAACGATACCGAACAAGATAATGAATCCAATTCCTGCCGATATACCAAAGACTGTACCTGTTAACCATAAAGATACAAAACCGCCGATAAATGCAAATGGCATAGCACTTACGGCTATCAGCGTATCTTTTACTGTCATGAAGTTCATATATAATAGAAATATGATCATCAAAAGTGCAGCCGGAATAATAAATATCAAACGTTTTGTGGCGCGTTGTTGGCTTTCAAATTCGCCTGCCCATACCATTTTATTTTCAGACTTAAGCTTTATATTTTGTCCAACAGCTTTTTGAGCTTCGTCTATAGTTGATCCCAAATCCCTGTCTCGTATACTAAAACCAACTCCTACATAACGGCTGCTACCTTCACGGTAGATAAATGCAGGTCCGGTAATAAAATCAATACTAGCTATTTCTTTCAACGGGACTTGTTTGCCATCCATTGTTGGGATAAGAATATTCCCTATTTTATCTTCATTGTCTCTAAACTCTTTTTGAAAACGCACCATCACATCAAATGTACGTTCGTTCTCATAGAAAGATGTCGCAGCCTTACCTCCTATCGCCATTTCAACAACCGTTTGTACATCTTTCATAGATACAGCATAACGTGCCATATGCGATTCTTCTAACTTTATGCGGAGTTCGGGCAGCCCAATACTATGAAATACATTAACATCTTCTATCCCCCGTATGTTTTTGATGGTAGCCGCTGTCTGATCAGCTAAACCCTCAAGTTGATGTAGGTCTGAACCGAATATTTTTATAACCAGAGAACTTTTTACACCGGCAACATATTCTTCTACATTATCCTGTATCGGTTGACTGAATGCTAATACAACTCCCGGATAGATGTTTAAAGAGTCTTGCATTTGTGCTATCAGATCATCTTTACTTATTTTGTGTTTCCACTCTTTTTCAGGTTTCAGTTCTGTATGAAATTCTATATTAAAAAATCCGGTAGCATCAGTTCCATCATTAGGACGTCCCGTTTGTGTTAAAATAAAATCCACTTCTTCAAAGCTTTGGAGTTTCTTTTTCATTTCTTTTGTTATGCGTACCGATTCGTCCAGATTAATGCTATTCGGTAGCGTAGCACGCACATATATTGCACCTTCGTTCATCTGAGGAATGAATTCAGTGCCCCAGAATGAAAAACGAATAACGCAAGTGGTTAGTATCAATAAAAATATCACTATAGTCTGTATACGATGTCTACTTGCAAACGCAAACATATTGTATAAAACCCGGGTAAAGAAACGACTTACGAAATTGGTTTTCTCTTTTACCGATTTTGTCAATAATAATTTACACATAACCGGCACATACGTTAAAGACAAAATTAGTGAACCTAATAGCGCATAACCTAAGGTAAAGGCCAGCGGCTGAAACATTTTTCCTTCAACCTTCTGAAACGAAAATATAGGGAATAATGCGACTACCAATATTATCTGTGCAAAAAAAATGTATGAAGCTACACTTCCGGCGCTTTTGCGGATCAATCCACCTTTCAGCATTGGATTAAAATGGCTACCAAGATCATGTGATCGCTTTTCCATTGCGACATACACACTTTCGACAATAACCAGTGTTCCTTCTAGTAACAGCCCGAAATCCAGGGCTCCCATGGATATGAGATTTGCAGGCAAACCTTGTATACGCAGCATGATAATGGCAAACAAGAATGATAATGGAATGACGGATGCCACAATGAGTGATGTACGCCAGTTGAAAAGAAATATGAAGACCACGAGTGATACTAACAAAATACCTTCGAGTAGGTTGCGAAGAACGGTATGCACGGTTGCATTCACAAGGTTAGTACGGTCAAGAAAGGGCTCTATCTTAACGTTATCAGGCAGGATACGCTCGTTAAGCTCTGCTATTTTTTCTTTCAGATGAACAATCACCTCACTGGGGTTTTGCCCTCGCAACATAATTACAATACCTTGTACCACATCGTCGTCGTCATTTAGACCGACTTGTCCTAAACGTGGTTTAGAGGATATACCCACTTCGGCAACCTGTTTTACACGTATGGGTGAACTTCCTTTTACTTCGATGAGTATATTCTCAATATCTTCTATACTTTCAAGCAAGCCTATACCTCTAACAACAAATGCTTGGCTTCCTTTTTGTATTACATCGCCACCAACATTTATATTGCTTCGCTCAACGGCTTCATATACATCCAAAGGGGAAAGGTTATAGTTTGCAAGCTCAGCAGGATTTACTTTTACCTCTAGAATTTTTTCTTCTCCACCAAAGCTGGCTATTGTTGCTACTCCCGGCACAGATAATAATTCACGCTCTACGACCCAAGAGTTGATAGCAGCTACCTCGCGTACAGGCAAATCACTCTTGAGAACATAACGAAAAATTTCACCTGTAGCACCCGAAGGTGGCTCTATTGATAATTCTACACCTTCAGGGAGGTCGAGATCTTGCATCCTATTAGACGCATATTGCTGGGCAAAGAAATCATCAACCCCATCTTCGAATAGAACAGTAATTACAGACAAGCCAAAAAGGGACGTCGAACGGACATCTGTTTTACGAGGAATGGTATTTAGTTGCTGCATGATAGGTAAAGTGACAAATTTCTCAACTTCTTCGGCACTTCGCCCTGGCCATTGAGCGATTAATTTCACGCGTGTGTTAGTGACATCCGGATATGCTTCTATAGGGGTGTTTTGGAAGCAAATAACTCCTGCTATTGCGAGTATACATGTTAGAAAAAGTACTAATATGTGGTTACGTAGTGCAAATGCAATAATATTCTCAACAAATTTGTGCATAATTATTTATTGTTAAGCCCTGAATATATTAGTAAATGGTTTGAGGTCACAACTTCTTCTCCTTCAGATAATCCTGATTTTACATAAGATACCTGTCCGCTATGCCCTTTTAAAAAGACCTCTCTTATCTGAAAATTACCATCGGTATTTTTTATTATAACAAAATAGTGGTCTTTATCGAATATTAATGCATCAGAAGGGATAGCTATATTTTTCTCTCCAACTTGATTTTTCAGATAAACGATAGTAGACATTCCAGGTTTCAACTTCAGGTCTTTATTCGATATAATAATTCTTGCCTTCAAGACTTTATCTTCAGGGTCAAAAACTTGTGACATCAAGTTGATCTTACCTTCGAATGTTTCATTAGGATAAGACAATGTTGTAAAATTCACATCCATTCCCTCCTTTACCAGCTGTAGGTTACCGGCATATACATTCACAACTACCCACACTGTAGATAGATCGGCAATCGTAAAAAGAGAGCCATTGTCGGAAGATAATGTACTTCCTGATGTTACGTTTTTGGATACAATATATCCGGACATAGGAGCTTTTATAGAAAAGATTCCATTCCCCTTGTCTGAGCCGAATAGTTGCATATCATTTTTTACTTTTGATAAGGAAGTCTGTGTTTGTTTGAGTTTAGTTTCTATTTCCAACAACTCTTTTTCCGAAAGCATCTTGTCTTTAAACATCTCCCTGGCAGATTTAAGTTCACGCTCTATGATACGTATTTCAGCCTGTAGAGAGCTTTGCTCACTCTGCAGCTCAGATAAATCTTTACTATGAATATCTAACAGCGCTTGTCCTTTTTCAACTTTATCTCCCAATGAAAAATAAACCCTGCCAGCTACTCCCTCAGTTAGAGGATAATAATTGATTACTTTATCTGAATCATATTCTACTTGTCCTGTAAGAGTCAACATTTCTATTCTTGTTTCGTATGCTGCCTTTACAGTCTTTACTGACGAATAGAAAGCCGGAACAATTTTTGCTTGTTTATCGGAATTACCTTCTCCATTCCCCGTACAGGAAACAAGCGATAAAAAAAGAATCGTTAATGTAAATAATAGAATTTTCCTTGTTATCATAATCGTTACTTATTTATTTCAGTGCCAACTGCATATTGAAACTCTACAAATGAATTGTACATATTTTTTCGAGATAAAAGAACTATTTGTTTGTTGCTTTTATAAGATTCCATAAAATCGAGGTATTCGAGCATACTGATATTTCTATTTAGGAAATTTTTTGTATATATACCAAGCATATCATCCAAC
>NZ_JAIXHZ010000053.1:0-36803 GCF_043392705.1 Dysgonomonas sp. Shenzhen-Wh21 | reverse complement strand
CCCGCAAGTTGTATAAGGTTATTGAATAAGGACTTTTCTTTTTCTTTCGAAGGATATTTTGTAACTCTATAATAATAAGCACATGAAAAGGATTTACACAGTTTTACTTGTATCATTTATTTTGAGTATGTGCGCACAGAACGTTAACGCACAATTTGTGGTGGCGCAAGACACCGTTCGCGGACGAATTGACTTTTGTCCTCGTCTTGGCGATTTGCATAATGCTGTAGAGATTCCCAACGATTCTGTTTTTTATATGCTGCCTATAGATCAGAGTACAGATCCATGGCGTCAGGTCTATCGCTATATGCCTGATAGAAGCGTGAGCGGCGGATATATACATGGAAGAAAACTGATGCGGGTGGATGATTATGATATAGTAGAAGTAGAACGTCTATCGGCTCATGGTAGTATATCGTTCAAGAATGCTGATGTGCGTGTTGTTGTTTCCATTGCACCCATCGGTTCAAAAGATACTTCAGTGAAAAAAGGTGCTGACGGTACCTACATGGTAAACGGTAAGAAGGCTTACGGTGTCTCAAGGTGGTCTTCTCCTCAGTTGCACTATAAATCTATTACGGTGTCTATAAAAGGACGGAATATTCCTGTTCCTCAGAAGATATTCGAGCATTTGCTTGAGCCAGATATTGAAGATATGGTTGTGTATTATAATCCCCGCAAACAAATCGTTTATATGCAAGTCAATAATGGTGGCACATCGGCATCTTATACCGCATTGTTTACTATTTCGACTCGGGGAGCTCTAAGTCCGTATATATTTTATCCATCTATGAATAGGTAAGAGCAGATTGATAGTCTTTTTATCCTTCTCTCCAATTTGAAAGATTTGAGTATATAGATAATTTCTTTTTTAAGAATTTATCTTATAACAAAAGGTCTTTGAAATGATTGTATGTTGATTTTGTAGTGTGCAGCAAAAAGTGACACAGCAAAAGAATGCGAAACCTGTTACTTTTGTTACTTTTTAACAATTAAATAAAAGGGTAATTGGATTGAGGGTGGTGATTGAGAAGGAATTTACTTCTTTAATATTCCTGTTTGTTGAAAGATCGACAGAGTGATATATAGCAATATTCCTGCTGCTATTCCAAGCACTCCGATTGTTATTGTGGCTACGATAATGAATGCCGCAAGAAAATAACGGTACTCGTTTCCTTTAAACTTGATGTTTTTTATCTTTAACGAGAACATTGGAATTTCCGATACCATGAGTAATGAGAATACTACAATGGCAACCAGAAAAGTATATATCAACGATGGAGTAATCATCGGAACTTTGTACGCAAGACCATAACAGAAGCTAACCCAAAACATGGCATTAGCCGGAGTATTTAACCCGATAAAAGACTCGCTTTGCCTTTCGTCTACATTGAACTTTGCTAAGCGCAAAGCTGAGAATATAGCGAGTAGAAATGCTATATATGGTAGATATTCTATTATGATCGGATTCTGAGATATGCGTATTGTGTTGTCTGACAGGAAGCGGAAGGCTGCAATGCTGGGGGCTAATCCAAAACTAACCATGTCGGCCAAAGAGTCGAGCTCTTTGCCTATTGGGGAATAGGCCTTCAGTAAGCGAGCGGCAAACCCATCGGAGAAATCGAACAGGGCTGCGATGATAACCCATACTACTACCCATGTGTATTCTCCCTGAAATGCCATAACGGTGGCTATCGATCCTGAAAACAGATTGAGAGAAGTGAGTGTATTTGGGATATGCTTTTTCATCTTCTTATGCTTGGAACTTCGCTATTACAGTCTGGTTTCCGGTTACCTTTTGATCCATTTCTACAAGTATCTCAGTGCCTAACGGTAGATATACATCAACCCTTGATCCAAGTTTGATGAAGCCGAGGTGTTCGTCTATGCTGCCTGTTTCTCCAACCTGCGCATAGGTTACAATCCGTCGGGCCATAGCTCCTGCTACCTGACGCAGCAATATTTGGTTTTTACCGTCTTCGGTTTCCATGACTACAGTCGATCTCTCGTTTTCTGTACTCGATTTTGGCAGGTATGCTGCCATAAAGCGTCCATCATGATGCTTAGACATCAATACTTTTCCGTTGATCGGATACCAGTTTGCATGAACATTGAATGGAGACATGAATATAGATACGATAATACGTTTGTCTTTAAAGTATTCGCCTTCATACACTTCTTCTATGGCTACTATCTTTCCATCGGCAGACGCTACCACAACACCGTTGCTGTCGCCTTTGAATTGCCTATACGGGCTCCGATAGAAGTTGAGCACTATGCCGAAAAAAACAAGTGATGCTCCACCTGCGAGATAGGATAAAAATGTGTGACGGAAGAAATACCAAAGTATCCCGTTTAATATAAACAGGATTATAAAATATGTTGTTAAAACGTCTCGTCCTTCGTGATGAACCTTCATTATTTTGTGATAAACATATTTAATGTAAGGTGCAAAAGTATCTTTATTTGGCGATATATACAAATTTGGAATCTGAATTTTAGTACAAAAGAAAAAAGAGATGAATGAATCACCTCTCTGATGTATCTATTTTATATCTGTTTTGTATTTATAGGATATATAGTGAGCTGATAGATTCGTTGCTTAATACCCTGCGAATGGCGTTCGCAAACACATCAGCTACAGATAGAATAACTACCTTTTCGCACTTCTTAGAGTAAGGGATGCTGTCTGTAAATACCATTTCGGTAAGTCCCGATTGGGTTACTCTTTCCGATGCAGGGTCAGACATCACCGCATGACTGGCTATAGCTCTCACCGATCTCGCTCCACTGGCTTTCATTATATCGGCAGCTTTTGTTATTGTACCTGCTGTATCCACAATGTCATCTACCAACAGTACGTCCATTCCTGTAACGTCCCCGATAATTTGCATTTCGGATATTTCGTTTGCTTTCTTGCGAAGTTTATAGCATATAACCATTGGCAAACCAAAGTATTTGGCGTACGAGCTTGCACGTTTTGTACCACCCACATCCGGTGTTGCTATCACTAGGTTGTCGGTATCTAATGTCTTAATATAGTCTACAAATATGGCAGATGCATATAAGTGGTCTACCGGAACATTGAAGAATCCTTGTATCTGGTCGGCATGCAAATCCATAGTTATTAGTCTGTTGATGCCTGCTGCACTAAGCATGTCCGCAATAAGTTTAGCACCGATAGAAACACGAGGTTTATCTTTGCGGTCTTGGCGAGCCCAACCGAAGTATGGTATTACAGCTATTATAGATGAGGCAGACGCTCTTTTTGCTGCATCAATCATCAATAGAAGTTCCATAAGATTATCTGAAGAAGGGAATGTGGACTGTATTAAAAAAACCTGACACCCCCTGATTGACTCTTCGTATGAAACAGAGAATTCTCCATCAGCGAAGCGTTCAATTTTCATTTTACCCAAAGGGCATCCAAGGCTAGTACATATTTTTTCAGCTAAGTAACGAGAATTAGTTCCCGAGAAAATTTTGAAAGGTAGATTATTGTCCATCTCTTCTTTAATTTTTTAATCTTTATGGAAAGTTTTTTAATAGATTTATATGAGACTGTAAAATTAGGAAAAACAACACAATTAGCTCATAGAAAATTTAATTATTTTCCCAGAATATTCTTCTATGTTTAAAAACAGGTTCCGATCCCATTGTGGGCTTAATGTGAAATTCTTTTTAGAAAGCAGTTCTTTCGCCTTTTTTATTTCGTGCGGTTTTATTTCCATGTATTCGAAAGCATGAAAAGGGATGTGAACGGAAATATCCACAGGTTTGGAGTCAAAATTAGCAACTACAATCAAGAATTCATCTTTGGCAGACCTCAAAAAAGCGTATTGCTTTGTAGAATCGAAGGCCATGTTGCTATAATTAGCATACATCAGATCAAAGAATTTACCTGTTCTGATTGACTGTTCTTCTTTTGCTATTTTTAGCAGTTGAATATAAAACTTCCGTAGTTTGATCTGTTCCTCATTTAGTCCGCTTTCTGTGAATGTTCCTTTGTTCCTCCAGCTTCTTATAGAGTCTACCGACCAATAATCAAAGATGGTTGTACGTCCATCTAGTCCGCTAAAACCTTCTTTATCCATTCCTCGTTCACCCAGTTCTTGTCCGAAGTAGATCATTACAGGATTGGTATTCATTGTTGCAGTTACAATCATTCCCGGAATGGCTTTGAATGGATTGCCTGCAAAGAAATCTGATGCAATGCGCTGTTCATCATGGTTTTCCAGAAAGTTTAGCATTTTGGTTTGTAGTCCGTCAATGCTTTGCCAAGAAAAGGTAATGTCCGACGAAGGTTGTTGGTGATTGATTATATTGCGTAGCGTGTCATACAGCCCGACTTTGTCGTACAGATAATCAAACAGTCCCCAATCTACATATTTGTGATACAAGTCGGGGTTATATACCTCTGCAATGAAGATGAGTGTTTTGTTTTTTGCTTTTACCCTTGGTATTACCCAATTCCAAAATTCGACAGGAACCATCTCCGCCATATCACATCTAAATCCGTCTACCCCTTTGGCTACCCAGAATAGAAGAATGTCTTTCATCTTTAGCCATGTGTCTGGTGTTGGGATAAAGCAGCTTGTCCTGTTATTGGTATAGTCTATTCCATAATTCAGCTTAACCGTTTCGTACCAATCTGTTACCGATGGCTTATTGCTGAAGCAGTCATTGCCTGTTGCTTTAGCCGGATATTCTATGTATGCGTTTTCTCCTTGTTGAGTAGGGAATTGCAGTTCTAGTTTCTGATTGGGTATATAATAGAAATTGTTATCCGGGTCGAACGCTACATCTTTATTATCATCTGCTCCCAAGTCTTTTATTTTCTTCGGTTTTGCATCAGAGTGATATTGTCGTGCAACATGATTGGGTACAAAATCAATAATGACTTTCATCCCATTTTTGTGCGTACGTTCTATCAGGTCTTCAAATTCCTGCATTCTATTGTCTACATCGTCAGCCAGATCGGGAGAAACATCATAATAATCGCGGATGGCATAAGGCGAACCTGCTTTTCCTTTTATTACATCGGGATGATCTCTTGATATTCCATTTGCTGTGTAGTCGGTAGTAGAGGCATGTTCAAGTGTGCCGGTATACCAGATATGGGTAAATCCCATTTTTTTTATTTCTTTCAACGCCTTGTTGTCGAAGGCTGAGAACTTGCCTACTCCATTTTCTTCTATGGTGCCGCTTTCCTTATTTGTGCTGTTGTCGTTGCCGAATAATCGGGGAAGTACTTGGTATATAAAAATCTTTTCTGCCATAGCTGCTAATTTTATTATTGTGCATGTGTTATGCATGTAAGGTTGATATGTGGAAAATCTTTTGTTAAGGCTTCTTTTTTATCTTCAAAAAATTTTGTCGTTAGGTTATATCCTGCCCGATATATTTCTTCAACATGTTCCAGATCAAACATTGAATACTGAGACAAAGATGTCGACTCTATCAGGTAGTCGCATAAGTTTCGGTCTAATAAGGTGTTGGAGCCGGACATGTAGTGGAAAGACCTTTCTGCTATATATTTAATGGAGCTCCTGAATTCTGCTTTTATAATCGGGCTAACATTGACTCCTATAATTTTAGCGCAATCTTTGCGTATCGTGGAAACTGGGAAGTTCTTAAATAGACCTCCGTCAACATAATAATGTTCGTTGATTTCCACAGGACGGAAAATGATAGGTACTGAACATGATGCAATAACGGCCGGTATCAAAGCTCCTGTAGAAAATACCTTTGTTTCGCCATATTCTATATCAGTAGCGACAGTCCGCAGGGGTATTTTCAAATCCTCAAAGGTCTTGGCTCTGAGGTGTTTTTTTAGAAATGAACGAAATCCATCACTTTTGAAAAAGCCGCCATGTGGTATCGTAAATTCTGCGAACTCTCTGAATACTTTCTTTTTGAAGAATGATAGTATTTCCTCAGGAGTATATCCATCCGCATATAATACTCCGGCAAAAGCTCCTGCGCTGGTTCCGGATATAATTTGAGGATAAAGACCAATTTCATTTAGTGCTTGCAATACGCCTAAATGAGCAAAACCTTTGGCACCACCTCCGCTAAGGGAGAGACCTAGTTGATAAATGTTTTTTTCCGGACTCATGCGTTTTGTATCAATATACAAATTTAAGGATATTCTTCTTATTTGCTAATTTGTAGGTATAATAATAGTTACGACGGTGTATGTGAATAATAAAAAAAAGAGCTGTTTTTAATTATTAAAAACAGCTCTTTTCATATATTCTGAGTAATTGTTACTTTACTTCAAAATCTTGTTTCATATCAATTTCTTCTCCATTTTCATCCATAAAATGATATTCGAGGAATGCCAGATTCTGGTTTGGGATTATCTTTACTCCCATGCCATAACGCCATTTCCATTGCCACTTTAATGAAGGAAAACCTTTATTGATAAATGCTGCTACATACGGATGTATATAGAGTTTGAAATTCTTTACTTTTAGATCTTTTACCAGATAGCTTATCTTCATGCGCAGTGTATCTGTAAACAGTATGGATGGTCTTATTTCTCCTTTTCCAAAACATGTAGGACATGCTTCGGTGGTTGATATCTCCATCTCTGGACGTACACGCTGACGTGTGATCTGCATTAGCCCGAACTTGCTCAGTGGGAGTATATTATGCTTTGCCCGATCATTCGCCATCAGCTCCTGCATTTTGGCCATTAGTTGTGCTTTGTGCTCACCTTCCGTCATATCTATGAAGTCGATTACGATGATTCCCCCCATGTCTCGTAATCTCAATTGACGTGCTATTTCTTCTGCTGCTGCGGAATTCACTTCCCATGCATTATTCTCTTGTCCTGCTTCAGGATTCTTCGACCTGTTGCCGCTGTTCACATCTACAACGTGAAGGGCTTCGGTATGTTCCAAGATAAGGTATGCGCCATTACGGAATGTAACTGTTTTTCCAAACAAGGCTTTTACCTGTTTCGTTACATTGAAATTATCAAAGATAGGTAACCCGCCATCATAACTTTTTACAATGTTTTTTTTGTCGGGTGCTATAAATGATATATAATCCTTAATCTGGTTGCAGGTATCTAAATCATTGACATGGATTTCCTGAAAGGTAGGATTGAAGATGTCTCTCAGTAAGGCCACAATACGGCCTGTTTCTTCAAAAACGAGGGTTGGAAGTTTATTTTTCTGAATCTTAGGAAGATTATCCTCCCAACGTTTTACCAATGTTTTCAGTTCTGTATCCAGATCAGCTACCTTTTTTCCTTCAGCTACGGTTCTTACTATTACTCCGAAGTTTTTTGGTTTTATGCTTTGTATAAGTTGTCTTAACCGTGCACGCTCCTCTTTCGATTTAATTTTCTGAGAGACAGATACTTTGTCGTTGAATGGAATGACAACTAAAAAACGGCCGGCCAGTGAAAGCTCGGCTGTGAGGCGGGGGCCTTTTGTTGATATAGGTTCTTTGGCTATTTGTACCAGTATTTCTTGTCCTGGTTTGAGAATGTCGCTGATAGACCCATTTTTGTCTATGTCTGCTTCCATTTTCATCTTAGAGATGTTAGGAAACTTTTTCTTATCAGCTAAAGCCTGTTTGTAAAACTTATCAACGGATTTGAATTGAGCACCTAGATCTAAATAGTGAAGAAAAGCGTCCTTTTTGTATCCTATGTCTACAAAAGCAGCATTTAATCCGGGCATCAGTTTTTTAACTTTGCCGGCATAGATGTTTCCTACCGCGTATGAAGCGTCTCTTCCTTCTTTTTGCAGTTCGACAAGTTTCTTGTCTTCCAAGACTGCTATTGAGACTTCATTGGGCTGAACATCGACTATTAGTTCGCTATTCATAACTATGTTTTATAATTAAAAATAAGATTTAAATTCCCTATTTAAATCTGATAGTAGAGTTTACTTCTTTATGTATCAAGAAGCTTTTTCATTAAATACACAAAGAACAAACTTAGAAATTCAACAATTTGTAAGTTTGTTCTCGTATATTTCATTAAATAAAAGAATTACAGATTATTTTTTCTTTTTGTGTCTGTTCTTTCTTAATCTTTTTTTGCGCTTGTGCGTAGACATTTTATGTCTTTTTCTTTTCTTTCCGCTTGGCATGTTATTTATATTTAGAAATTAATTTAATAAAAAGTCGAAATTACTTTCTCACTTGAGTTATGAATGTCTTGGCAGGTTTGAATGCCGGAATTGAGTGAGCAGGTATGATGATAGTCGTATTTTTAGAGATGTTACGAGCTGTTTTTTGAGCTCTTGTCTTCACTATGAAACTACCGAAACCTCTTAAATAAACATTTTCATTCTTGCTTAACGAGTCTTTTACAACATCCATGAATGATTCAACTGTTTTTAATACAGTAGCTTTGTCTATTCCTGTATTTTTCGCAATTTCGTTAACGATGTCAGCTTTTGTCATTTTCTTATCTTTTTAAATTCGAAACAATTAATTTTTTGGACTGCAAATATATAGCTTTTTATTTACCTTTGAAACAAATAATTATCATTTTTTCTCCTAGATAAAGAAATTAACGTTCAACTATAGCTTGTTTTGAGCGTATATTAATGTGTTCTAAAATGAATATGGAAAAAGATTTAAGACTAAGCTCTATATTAATAAGGTGGTATGAAGCTAATAAGAGAGATTTGCCATGGCGCAATACGTCCGATCCGTATGCAATATGGCTTTCAGAGGTTATCTTGCAGCAGACACGTGTAGATCAAGGTTACTCCTATTATAATAAGTTTATACAAAAATATCCGAAAGTGGATATGTTGGCAATGGCTGACGAGGATGAAGTTTTGAAGCTTTGGCAGGGGCTTGGTTATTATAGCAGGGCGCGAAACCTTCAGGCGGCGGCAAAGTCGATAGTGAAAGATTATAATGGTGTTTTTCCTCGCGAACACAAAGATGTTTTGAAGTTGAAGGGGGTGGGCGATTATACTGCCGCGGCTATAGTTTCCATCTCTTACAACGAGCCTTATGCTGTGGTAGATGGTAATGTGTACCGGGTGCTGTCGCGTATTTTTGCTATTGACGAACCCATCGATAGTGGCAAAGGTAAAAAAGTATTTGCAGAATTGGCTCAAGAGTTGCTCGATGATGCTAATGCGGGCTTGCATAATCAGGCAATAATGGAATTTGGGGCATTACAATGTGTGCCTGTTTCGCCTCGTTGCGATATTTGTCCGGCATCCTCGATATGCTTGGCGTATGCTCAAAACAAAGTAGCACAATATCCTAAAAAAGCGGGTAAGCAAAAAGTGCGGAATCGTTATTTTAATTATTTTGATATCCGACATGGCGAATCTATGTACTTGCGCAAACGAGGGGATAAAGATATCTGGCAGAATTTATACGAATTGCCCCTTGTGGAGACGGAAAAAGAACTGACGATTGAGGAATTGCAAAAAGATGAAAAATTTAAACCGTTGTTTGAGGCTGCTTCTGATGTTAAAATACAATACATCCGGCAAATAAAACATGTTTTATCGCATCAAATTATTTATGCAATATTTTATAAAGTAGAGGTGTCGGAAATTCGATTGGGAAAAGAATATCTCAAGATCGGAGTTGGCGATGTTGACGATTACCCGGTTTCGCGATTGGTGCATAAATATCTGGAACAGTTGTGACTTATATATTCTGGGGCTTGTGTAAGATCGAAAAAAAATTAACTTTGTAATCAAATAATAGAGCGATATGGATAAAATATCATTGATTGTCCCTTGCTACAATGAAGAACAAGCTCTTCCGTATTTGTATAAAGGAGTAGTGAAACTTGCGGAAGAAATGCCTGATCAGGAATTTGAATTTATTTTTATAAATGATGGTTCGAGGGACAAAACCTTAACAGTAATTAAAGAACTAAGAGAGTCGGACGAAAGAGTGCATTTTGTGTCTTTTTCCCGCAATTTCGGTAAAGAAGCAGGTATATATGCCGGCTTGCAAGCAGCTACCGGAAATTATGTATCGTTAATTGATGCAGACTTACAAGACCCGCCGTCCTTGATAAAGGAAATGTATGAAACCTTGAAAACAGAAGACTACGACTGTGTGGCTACTCGCCGGGTAGACCGAAAAGGAGAGCCGCCTATCCGTTCGTTTTTTGCCAAACAGTTTTATAAGCTGATAAATAAGATATCAGATACTGAAGTTGTAGACGGAGCTCGTGATTTTCGTCTTATGACGCGGCAGATGGTTGATTCTATATTGGAAATGGGCGAATACAACCGTTTTTCGAAAGGTATTTTCGGATGGGTCGGATTTAAAACAAAATGGATTGCCTTTGAGAATGTGGAACGTGTGGCCGGAGAAACAAAGTGGTCATTTATTGGTTTATTTTTGTATTCTCTGGAGGGTATAATTGCTTTCTCAACCCGCCCGTTGATTATTGCATCCGTTTTTGGCATTCTTTTCTGTATAATAGCATTCATTATGATATGCTTTATTATCTTCAAAAAGATATTGTTCGGTGATCCGGTGCAAGGTTATGCATCTACTCTCTGTATCATTTTCTTTATAGGAGGAATCCAGTTATTTTGCCTTGGTATCTTGGGGCAATATTTATCAAAAACATATATGGAGGCAAAAAAACGGCCTATTTATATCGTAAGAGAGCGGGCTTAATTCCCTATTTTGCAATCTATAGTTGCCAAATTTGCATAATTTGGCGTTTTATTTTTTGTGTTTCTGAAATAAAAGATTAATTTTGCGCCGATTGTCAGGAAGGCTCTAACCGAGTCTGTGTCTCATGCCTGTAGCAAAACGCTATGAATATTATCAAAAACTAAAGACAATCGATAGAAAAGTCTTAATTTTAATATAAAAATATGAGTTCTTCCGCTCTTTTTTTAGTAGTTTTCTTAACTGGAATCACACTCGTTTGTGCCGGATTAGGCATGGCCTTACTGTTATCACCAAAATCATTCAATCCTCAGAAAGGAGAACCATACGAATGTGGTATCCCTACGCATGGAACTTCCTGGATGCAGTTTAAGGTAGGTTATTACCTGTATGCAATTCTTTACTTAATGTTCGACGTTGAGGCTATATTCCTTTTCCCTTGGGCTACAGTTGTAAGGCAATTGGAAATACCCGGTCTGATTAGTATATTGTTTTTCGTAATAATATTGGGTCTGGGCTTAGCTTATGCCTGGAAGAAAGGAGCATTAAAATGGAAATAAAGAAAATATATATAAAAGGTATTCCTAACGAAGAGTTTAAAGACAATGAATACCTTGAGGATTATGTCAAAGAGCTCAACGAAGGCGGGGTTCCTGTTGTAGTAGGTAAGCTTGATGACCTGATCAACTGGGGACGCTCAAACTCAGTGTGGCCATTAGCTTTTGCTACAAGTTGTTGTGGTATTGAATTTATGGCTTCAGCAGCAGCTCGTTACGATTTGGCACGCTTTGGGATGGAGGTAACTCGTAACAGTCCACGTCAGGCCGATACAATGGTGGTGGCCGGTACGATTGTGCATAAGATGGCTCCGCTTTTGAAACGTGTATATGATCAGATGGCAGAACCAAAATATGTAGTTGCGATGGGTAGTTGCGCTATTTCGGGAGGTCCATTTGTAGATTCATACCATGTTGTGAAGGGTATTGATGAAATAATTCCTGTAGATGTATATGTGCCGGGATGCCCTCCGCGTCCGGAAGCTTTATTTTATGGTTTGATGCAATTGCAACGTAAGATAAAAGTAGAGCGTTTTATGTTCCGTAAAGGACACAAGAACATCAAACGGGATAAATAAGAATAATATAGAACTGAGATCCCTTACTTTTCCCCAAAAGACTAAGAAACAAAGAGACAATGGAAAATATCAAGAAGGTAATACTCGAAGCTGTACCTGAAGCGGTTATTGAAGATAAAACACCTTTAACTGTAACTGTAGAACCTAACAAACTACGTCATTTAGTAAAAGCGCTTCGCAACTATGCTGAAATGCCTTTCGATTACTTGGCAATGTTAACAGGGACTGATGAAGGAGAGATGCTGATGGTAACTTATTTGTTGTGCCCTTCAACAGATTTGTCGAAAGAAATAGCAGTAAAAACAGGAACAGCAGATCGCGTAAATCCATTATTGTATACAGTTACCGATATCTGGGAAACTGCACACTATAATGAGCGTGAAGTTTTTGCCATGCTGGGTATTCGCTTTATCAACAACCCTGATATGCGCCGTTTCTTTCTTAACTCAGACTGGGTTGGTTTTCCTTTGAGGAAAGATTATGATGCGAGTCCTGTAAAGAATCCCGTATCGATAGAAAGTAAGGATATTATAGATACTGCTCCACGTATTGTAGAAACCCCTGACGGAAAACTAAAAGAGGAGCGGGTAGATATTTTCGAAAAAGACGATTATATAATAAATATAGGACCACAGCATCCATCCACACACGGAGTAATGCATTTTCGTGTAGCATTGGAAGGTGAGATCGTGAAAAAGATCGATGTGCATAGTGGTTACATTCATCGCGGAATAGAGAAGCTGAGTGAGAAACTCACTTATCCGCAAATACTACACTTTACAGACCGCCTTGATTATCTTTCTGCCAACATAAACCGTCATGGATTGTGTATGTGTGTAGAAAAGGCTGCTCAGATAGAAGTTCCCGAAAGAGCTCAATATATACGTACTATCATGGATGAGTTGAATCGTATCGATTCTCACTTGGTTGCATGGGGTACGATGTGTATGGACTTAGGTTCTACCACAGCCTTTATATACGGTATGCGCGAGAGGGAAGATATCCTTAAGATATTTGAGAAAAACACAGGAGGTCGTCTGATTATTAACTACAATGTCCTTGGTGGTGTGATGTTTGATATACAACCTGACTTCCAGTCGGATGTAAAAGCATTTATACCAGTAATGCGTAAGGCTTTGGTTGAATATGATAAACTATTCACCGGAAATGTGATCGCAGTAGGCCGTATGAAAGGATTGGGACTTCTGTCGAAAGAAGAGGCCATTTCGTATGCTGTTACAGGACCTGCAGGACGTGCATCGGGATTCTCTTGCGATATACGTAAACATATACCTTATGCGTTGTACGATAAGGTTGGATTTAATGAAGTTATCCGCGAAAATGGAGACTCTTTCGACCGATATTTGAATCGCCTTGACGAAATAGAAGAATCTTTAAAAATCATAGAACAACTAATCGATAATATACCTGACGGAGACTATCTGGCAAAAACAAAAGCGATAATAAAACTACCTGAAGGTGAATATTATCAGCGAGTAGAAGCCGGACGTGGAGAGTTTGGAGTATATATAGAAAGCCGTGGAGATAAAACTCCTTATCGTCTCAAGTTCCGTTCTCCTTCTATGGCTGCTGTTTCGGCTATGCCATTGATCTGTGCGGATGAGAAGATATCAGACTTTATCGGTATCGGTGGATCTATGGACTATGTGATTCCGGATATCGACCGTTGATCAAGAGCGTTTTAGGGTAGCGATAGGAAAGGCACGGTTTATACTGCTTTTGCCAAGTTACACCCGATGACTAATTAATTGAATATTTATTTCATCAATATAAGAAGATATATGTTGTTATTTGATTCTCAAGTAGTAGAAGTATCATATTGGCTTAGCCAGTTCGATGTATTTCTGACTAAGAATTTACCTACATGGGCGGTCTTGGCTATAGAGTTTGTATTGGTTGCTGTCGCATTGCTGACTTTATACGCAGTATTAGCCTTGATTCTGATATATGTAGAACGTAAAATCACAGCTTTCTTTCAGGCTCGTCTCGGTCCTAACCGTGTCGGTAAATATGGATTAGTTCAGAGTGTTGCCGATATGGTAAAAATCCTTATCAAGGAAATTATCCATGTAAGACAGTCGGACAGATTCCTGTTTTTTACAGCACCTTTCTTTATGATCATAGCATCTATGCTTACATTCGGTGCTTTGCCTTTTGGTAAGGGGTTGCAAGCTGTAGATTTTAATATTGGAGTGTTTTATGTTGTGGCTGTATCTTCACTTGGTATTATTGGAGTTTTGCTGGCCGGATGGTCTAGTAACAACAAGTACTCGATGATCGGTGCTATGCGAAGCGGTGCACAATTTATAAGTTATGAATTGTCGGCAGGTTTTGCTTTGATGACCATGGTGGTGTTGTCGGGAACAATGAGCTTTTCTAAAATAATAGAAGGACAAACATATCTTCATCAATGGAATATAATTGCAGGACACGTTCCGGCACTTATTGCATTCATTATTTATCTGATTTCGGGACATGCTGAAACAAATCGTGGACCGTTTGACTTACCCGAGGCCGAATCGGAGTTGACAGCCGGATATCACACCGAATATTCGGGACTACAGTTCGGTTTCTTCTATTTGGCAGAATATCTGAATATGTTTATCGTAGCCGGTATTGCCACTACAGTATTTTTGGGAGGATGGATGCCTATTCAGATTCAAGGATGGGATGCCTTTAATGAGGTTATGAATTACATACCATCATTCTTGTGGTTCTTCGGAAAAGCCGGATTCCTTATCTTCCTTAGCTTGTGGGTAAGATGGACATTCCCTCGTTTGCGTATCGACCAGTTGTTGAATCTGGAATGGAAATATTTACTGCCTATCAACCTGTTCAATATTTTGTTGATGGTAGTTCTTGTCGTATTTGGTTTGACTCTGAAATAATAAATTATAGTATAAGAAAATGAGTTCAGTTTCAGAATATTTTTCAGGATTATTTGGAGGTATTAAATCTCTTCTCACGGGGATGAGAGTTACATGGGGTGAGCTGTGGACTAAGAAGATCACAGAGCAGTACCCTGAGAATAGGGCAACCCTTGTTATTCCCGATCGCTTTCGTGGAGAATTGACTATGCCTCACGATGAAAACAATGAGCATGCTTGTACTGCTTGTGGTATTTGCCAAATGAATTGTCCCAATGGAACAATACAGGTAATATCGAGATCGATAGAAACAGAGGATGGCAAGAAAAAGAAAGTTCTTGACAAGTATATATACGACTTGGGATTATGTACATTTTGTAACCTGTGTGTGATTACTTGTCCGTCTGATGCTATCAAGTTTGCGAATACGTTCGAGAACTCACTGTTTACACGTAGCAAGCTGATAGAACAATTGAATAGGGATGGATCTAAACTTCGTGAAAAGAAGAAAGAACCAAAACCGGTAGTGGATAAGCCTGTGGCAAAAGCAGAAGTTGCTGTTGACAGTGCTGCTCCTGCACCTGCTCCATCAGCACCTGTTCAAGGGGTAAAAGAAGACAAAGAATAAACATATACGATAATCAATAGATTATGGCAGAACAAATTATATTTTACATTTTAGCAACAATCATTGTGTTTTCTACTATTATGGCAGTTACAACACAAAAGATTATTCGCTCGGCTACATTCCTGTTGTTTGTACTTCTTGGTACTGCGGGCTTGTACTTATTGTTGGATTATCATTTTCTGATGGCTGTGCAGATTGCTGTATATGGCGGAGGGGTGATGGTACTGTTTATATTCGCTATTTTGCTCACTCACGAGCCGGGAGTAGATGTTAAGTTCGAGAAGCCGGGCAGGATATTTATTTCTGCTTTAGCTGCATTGGCAGGTTTGGCTATTTGCGGACACATTATATTTTACAATGTCAACAAGTTTTATACCTACATCACGCAGAAAGAATTGAATATGCAGGATATAGGTATGGGAATGATGGGAACAGACAAATATCAATATTTGCTGCCATTTGAAGCAATAAGTATATTGCTCCTTGCTTGTATCATTGGAGGAATCATGATTGCTAGAAAAAGATAAGAAAAAGAAAGATATAAGTTATGGGTGAGTTTATAACAAATTTTCTGTCCGGGCCGGTGCCAATCGAAGCATATCTGGTTGTGAGCACCATCATGTTTTTTGCAGGAGTATATGGTTTCCTGTCTCGTAAAAATATGTTGATGGTATTGATATCCGTTGAGTTGATGCTGAATGCTACCGATCTAAACTTTGTGGTGTTTAACCGCTATTTATATCCGGGACAGCTTGAGGGATTCTTCTTCACATTGTTTGCAATAGGTATTGCTGCGGCAGAAACAGCTATTGCTATAGCTATTATCATCAATATATACCGTAATGTGAAAAGTATATATGTGGATGAGAATATAACTAAAATGAAAAACTAAGCAGGGAAATAGTAATAAGATATGGAACATTTTGATTTTACATATTCGATACTGATAGTTGCTTTGCCGGCTATTATGTTTGTTATACTCGGACTGGGTGGAAAATACATGAAACCTGTTGTTGCCGGAATACTGGGCACAACTTCTCTGAGTGTAATGACAATACTATCTTACTTGACGGCATATCAATATTTCTTTGTTGTGGGTAAGGTAGACGGAGCCTATCAGGCGATTCATACAGCGGTAAGATGGCTTACATTTACCGATAAACTGCATATTGATTTGGGTGTTTATCTCGATCCTATTTCGGTAATGATGCTTGTGGTAATCACTACAGTATCATTGATGGTGCATGTATACAGTTTAGGTTATATGAAAGGAGAAAAAGGCTTTCAACGTTATTATGCCTTCCTTTCACTGTTTAGTTTTGCCATGTTGGGACTGGTTGTTGCAACCAATATTTTCCAGATGTATATTTTCTGGGAGCTTGTGGGGGTATCGTCCTTCTTGCTTATCAGTTTCTATTATATCAAACCGTCTGCAGTGGCAGCTTCGAAGAAGGCATTCATTGTTACTCGTTTTGCCGACTTCTTTTTCCTTATCGGAATTTTATTGTTATCATATTTCTCAGGCTCGTTTGATTTTACAGATATAACAGCTCAGGGTGCACCGTTTATTGCTACCATGCAAGGTTCATCGTTCTTAGGCTTGTCGATTATATCGTGGGCGATGCTACTTATATTTATGGGTGGAGCCGGAAAATCAGCGATGATGCCATTCCACATCTGGTTGCCGGATGCTATGGAAGGTCCTACACCTGCTTCGGCGTTGATCCACGCCGCAACGATGGTTGTAGCGGGAGTATTCCTTGTTGCACGTTTGTTCCCTGTGTATGCGTTCGGAGCACCTGATATATTACATTTTATTGGTTATGTAGGTGCGATAACCGCATTGTTTGCAGCTATTGTAGCTTGTACACAGACCGATATAAAGCGTGTATTGGCATTCTCTACCATATCTCAAATCGCATTTATGTTAACCTCTCTTGGGGTTTCCGAATATGGAGGTCACGAAGGTTTAGGATATATGGCCGGTATGTTCCATTTGTTTACTCATGCATTCTTCAAAGCATTATTGTTCTTGTGTGCGGGTGCTATTATACATGCAGTTCATAGCAATGAGATGGACGACATGGGAGGATTGTGGAAAAAATTACCAATTACAGGTGTTGCCTTTGCTGTAGCTTTATTTGCGATAGCAGGTATTCCTTTCTTCTCCGGATTTTATAGTAAAGATGAAATATTAGCTGCGGCATACGAACACAATAAGGTTATATACTTTATACTATCTTTCGCTGCCGGTCTTACAGCATTCTATATGACTCGCTTGTTCCTTCGTATATTCTTCTACGAAAAGAAACACTATCATCACGAACCGCATGAGGCTGGTCCTGCAATGGCTATCCCGTTGATTATACTAGCCATTTTTGCATTCGGAGCAGGGTATGTCCCTTTCAGCCATTTTGTGACTTCAGACAGAATGCCATACGATGCGCATATTAATATGCAGGTGGCTATAACAAGCGTTGTGATCTCACTGATAGGAATGGGTATAGCATTTAAACTATACTATAAGAAAAATGAAATACCGGATAAAATTGCAACAAGCATCAGTACGTTGTATACATGGGCTTTGCATAAGTTCTATTTCGATGAACTGTGGTTGTTTGTAACCCGTAGCATTATATTCAAGCGTATATCTAAGCCTATTGCATGGTTTGACCGTAATGTTGTAGATGCCTTTATGGACTCTTTGGCAAACGTGACTCAGGCTGCTGCCCGTTCTATCAAAGGACTACAATCGGGCTATATTCAGCAGTATGCATTGGCATACTTGTTGGGAGCATTGATTTTGGTTGTGGGTTTTGCCGGATGGCTGATATGTTTTATTTGTAAGTAAGATATAGATTAAAATATAAAACAATGAATATTCTTTCATTATTTGTTCTTGTACCTGTCTTGATGTTGTTAGCATTTATACCATGCCGCAACATTAAACAAATCCGTACCGTAGCGGTAATCGGTGCAGCCATTGAAATAGTATTGGCAGTTGCTTTACTCTTTATGTTCTATGCAGAACGCAGTGCCGGCAATACAGCCGAAATGTTGTTTACTTATGATAAGGTTTGGTTTGCGGCGTTGAATATCCATTACGCTATCGGTGTTGATGGTATTTCGGTGTTGATGCTTTTGCTTACCTCTGTTATCATATTCACCGGAACATTTGCGTCATGGAATATGAATCCGCTGCCTAAAGATTTCTTTATGTGGTTGACCTTACTTTCGGTGGGGGTATATGGGTTTTTTATCTCATTGGATATGTTCACGATGTTTTTCTTCTATGAGATTGCTTTGATTCCGATGTATCTGCTTATCGGACTTTGGGGAACAGGACGAAAAGAATATTCGGCAATGAAACTTACCCTGATGCTGATGGGAGGCTCTGCTTTCCTTGCAGTTGGTATATTCGGTATATATTTCAACTCTTCAGCAACGGGAGATTATACATTTAATATGCTTGAGGTAGCTGCAAACAATGCAATACCTGTAGCTGCTCAATATTGGATATTTCCACTTACATTCTTAGGATTTGGAGTATTAGGTGCTCTTTTCCCATTCCATACATGGTCTCCTGATGGTCACGCATCTGCGCCTACAGCGGTGTCTATGCTTCATGCCGGAGTATTGATGAAACTAGGAGGATATGGATGTTTCCGCATCGCAATGCGCCTGATGCCGGAAGCGGCTCACGAGCTTTCATGGATATTTATTATACTAACAGGTATCAGTGTTATCTACGGAGCACTGGGAGCTATTTCTCAAACTGACTTGAAATACATCAATGCATACTCTTCGGTGAGTCACTGCGGACTAGTATTGTTTGCAATATTGATGATGAATCAGACTGCGATGACAGGTGCTGTGATGCAGATGCTTTCACACGGATTGATGACAGCCCTATTCTTTGCTCTGATAGGCATGATATATGGTCGTACTCATACACGTGATATTCGACAGATGGGAGGGCTCATGAAAATTATGCCATTCCTTAGCGTGTGTTATGTTATTGCTGGTATGGCTTCTTTGGGACTTCCGGGATTGAGTGGATTCGTAGCAGAGATGACAATCTTTGTAGGTTCATTCCAGCATAGCGATCTTTTCCATCGTATTTTCACGATTGTTGCAGTTTCTTCAATTGTTGCGACAGCAGTTTATATATTGAAAGTGGTTGGAAAAATTTTATATGGACCAGTACAAGATCCTCACCACTTGGAGCTGACAGATGCAGTATGGCATGAAAAAGTTGCTACAGTAGGGTTGATTGTTTGTGTTGCCGGAATGGGATTGTTTCCGAGTTGGATTTCCGATCTTATCAGTGCGAGTTTGGCATATATAAAATAAGTAAGGATAAATAGTAAACATTGTAATTTTAAGATATAAAGATGGACTTAAGTAATTATTTGTTGATGAAGCATGAGCTGTCACTTGTTGTGGCGTTCCTCTTACTCATTTGTTATGATTTATTTGCTTCAGACAACGCTAAGAAATATTATTTTCCGGTAGCTTGTGGCATATTCCTTATACATACAGTTTTTTGTTTCTTTATCAAAGACGATGGAAGCTCTTTTGCCGGAATGTATGTTACAGGCCCTGCTTATCTTACGATAAAGAATATTCTTAATATAGGCGTCTTCCTTATTTTCTTGCAAGCAAACTCATGGCTTAAGAAACCTGATTCGATTCTGAAACGTGGAGAGTTTTTTATGCTCACAACTCTTACTCTGATTGGGATGTACTTGATGATATCTTCAGGAAACTTCTTGTTATTCTACATCGGACTCGAAACAGCATCTCTGCCTATCGCAGCTTTAGTTGCTTTTAATAAATACAAACAAGAATCGGCCGAAGCCGGAGCAAAATATATCTTTAATGCTATATTCTCTTCAGCAATCATGACATTCGGATTGTCTTTCTTATACGGAGCTTGCGGAACTCTTTATTATACAGATATAGCTGCAAATATCTATTCTACACCACTTGTGGTTATGGCAATGGTGTTTGTTATGAGTGGATTGTTCTTCAAGATATCTTTGGTTCCTTTCCATCTTTGGGCACCGGACACATATCAGGGAGCACCTACTAATGTGACTTTGTATTTATCTACCATATCGAAAGGCGCGGCTGTGTTTGCTCTTATGACTATCTTGTTTAAGGTATTCCCGGCATTGCAAGATGTATGGCAAAATATAATCTGGATTGTAATCCTTGTTACCATTACTGTTGGTAACTTATTTGCTCTTCGTCAGAAAAATATGAAACGCTTCCTTGCCTTCTCATCTATTTCGCAGGCAGGATATATTATGCTGAGTGTATTTACCGGAACATCGGCAGGTATGGCAGCAACTATATTTTATGTCTTTGTTTATATCTTTTCCAATCTTGCAGCCTTTGGCGTTATCTCAGCAGTGGAAGATAAAACAGGTAAAGTGAATATGGATGACTATAACGGGTTGTATTATTCAAATCCGAAATTAGCGTTGGCTATGATGATCGCCATGTTCTCTCTTGGAGGAATTCCATTTGCCGCAGGGTTTTTCAGTAAGCTGTTTGTCTTTATGGCAGCTATGGAACAAGGACACACTTTGTTGGTTTTCTTAGCGTTCCTCAACACTGTTATATCACTCTTCTATTATTTGTTGGTAGTGAAGGCAATGTTTATAAAGAAGGCAGATTCTCCTATCGAATCGCTAGATACAGATAAGTATATGAAAGCTTCTTTAGTAATATCAATGATCGGTATTTTTGCCGTAGGTGTAGTAAGTTACTTCTATGAGAATATAGCACACGTTAGCTTTGGTATATATTAAAGAATATTAAAGAATAAAAATAATTCGACAGAAGGCCTTATCTTTGGGACTTCTGTCGAATTTTATGTAATAATAAGGAATCAATATATATGAATTTATTCATTTTACTACAAGCAGCAAACCCAGTGATCGAAATGGCAGATCAAGCTGCACAGACTGCACCTGAAGAAACTTATTTTAGTCTTGTCCTGAAAGGTGGGTGGGTACTTCTACCTATATTTCTTCTGTCGTTACTCTCCATTTATGTTATAATAAACAAATGGCTTGTAATAAGTCGTCTGGGAAAGAAAGACTCTATTTGGCTGTCTCGCGTTATCGAGTTGGTGAATGAGGGTAAGATAGATAAGGCCTTAAAATTCTGTATAGAACGTCCTTATGCTTCGGCGAAAGTTATTGCAGCCGGATTGAAAGAATTTGAATTCAGCGAAAAAGAAATAGAAGAGGCGATGGAGGTTGAAGCACGCCAACAGGTAAATATCCTTGAAAACCAAATGAACTGGTTGGGAATTACCGCTTCTATTGCACCTATGCTTGGATTTTTAGGAACAATATTTGGAGTTATAAAGATATTTTATGATATTGCACGTACAAATGATCTCGCTATCGATACTATTTCTACCGGATTGTATCAAAAAATGATATGTTCGGCAGCCGGTTTGTTAGTAGGTATTGTTGCATATTCAGGTTACTACATACTCAATGGACGTATTGATAAAGTAGTTGTAAACATAGACAAAGACTCGAACGAAGTGCTTAAAGCTATACGTGCATCTAAGAAGGGAACAATAGTAGCATAATATTTGTTTTGAGTAAAGACATTGAACAGAAATGAAGATAGAACGAAGAAAAACAAGAACAGCCGAGGTATATACTGCATCATTGAATGATATAATGTTCTTTTTATTATTATTCTTTCTTATTATATCCACGATGGTGACACCGGCTGCTATCAGAGTGCTACTTCCCAATGCTGCAACCTCGGAAAAGGTAGTGACAAAGAAAAATATAAACGTAATCATAACAAAAGATTTACGATATTACATTGATGACAAAGAACTACAAAAAAGTGAATTAGAGTCTGCATTGGGTGCTGTCCTGGCAAAGGAGAAGGCTGATAACCCAAATGTAGAAATGAACGTTTTGCTACAAGCCGATAAGTCGTTGAGCTTACAGGATGTTGTAGATGTTATAGATATAGGAAATAAACTTCAGGTGAAGATGGTTCTATTCACTCAAAAACCTGAATGATTTATACTCAATAATCTTTATATTATAAAGTTTTAAAAAGAGGTGATATAATTTTTTTATCACTGAGAGATGCAACACTTCCACAAAAAATGCATCTTTAAAGTGAGGCTTAGCCAATATGAATGAACTGCAAATGATAGCAGGCTGTAAAGAACAAAAGCGGGACGCACAAAAAATGCTCTACGAAACTTATGCTCGTAAGATGTATAGCATATGTCTCCGTTATAGTTCGGATCAGGATGCTGCGCAGGATCTTTTACAGGATGGCTTCATGAAAGTTTTTTCAAATATCGGTTCATATCAGGAAAGAGGTTCTTTTGAAGGATGGATGAAACGCGTATTTATAAACCTTGCTTTAGAAAACTTAAGAAAGAAAAAGTCGATATTTCATTCTTCTGAGGATATCCAAAATCTCCCGGAGGTCGTTGATGAATCAACAGAAGACGATCAGATGTACAGGATATCGGAAACGGAACTATTGAAAATGGTACAAGAATTGCCGAAAGGTTACTCTACTGTTTTTAATTTGTATGCTATAGAAGATTATTCCCATAAAGAAATTGCTGATATGCTTGGTATAAGTGAAGGAACTTCTCGCTCACAGTATGTGAGGGCCAGGCAAATATTGCAGGATAGGGTAAAAAAATATGTAAACGAGAGAGTGTAAAGATGATAGAAGATAAAGACAAAATAAAGGATCTATTCTCCTCAAAGTTGAAAGACTTTGAGCCGGAAGTGCCTGCATCCCTATGGGGTGGGTTAGATCAGCTTTTGTCTCAGCAGGCAGCACCTGCTGACCCATCTTCTGCGTCTAGCTCCACCTCTTCTTCTTCGGGTTCTTCTGTTGCAACAGCCTCTAAGGTATCTCTAATAAAGACTGCATTGATAACAGTAGGTGTTGCTGCGGCAGTTGTTACCGGTGTATTACTTATTCCGAAAGGTAGTAATTTGGTTGTACCCGAAGAGCCAAAAGTAGCTACAATAGAAGAAGCTATTCAGGATACAATCAAGCTTGATGATACAACATTCGTGATTTCTCCACGACCTGCGATAAGACCTATTATAGCAAGAGCCGAGCTGCAGGAGAAGAACGCAGTTGTTGATGTGCAGGTTTCAACTCCTTCACAAGATCCGGATAAAGAATCGATTAAACCGGAAAAGAAAGAAGAAGTAAAAGAGAAATCTTTGCGCAGTAGTGACGATCATAAGGTGGTGCAACTCTTGCCGAAAAAGAAATCGGGTCCAGGTCTTTCTGTAGGGTTGTCTACTAATTCAGCTTTATTTGGGCAAGATATCAGTCAAAGTGGTGGACGTTTATTATTCTCTTATCCTACCAGAGGCAGATCTTTCAATGATGCCCTTGCTAAAGAAAATAAAGAATTTAAGTTGCAACATAGTTTGCCGATTTCATTCGGATTGAAGGTTTCTAAAAGCATTACTCCTAATTTATCTTTAGAAACAGGTATTGTCTACACTTATCTTTCTTCTAAGATAACGTCAAATAGTGCCTTTAATATTCGAGAGAATCAATACTTCCATTATTTGGGGGTACCATTAACGTTGAATTATAAATTCTATGAATTGGGTAAGGCTAAATTTTATTTATCTGCCGGAGGGATGGTGCAAAAAGATATTAAGGGGCAGTATGAAAGTAAGATAGCGTATACAGAATCTACCCTTATTGTTATGGGGCTCCCTCGAGATCTGTATTATTCAGAGCCATACTATATAAAAGAATCAATAAAACAGGCTAATCCTCAATTTTCTGCAAATGTAGGGATAGGAGGTGCATATCCTATTTATAAAAAATTGTATCTTTACGGAACGATTGGAGGTGCTTATTATTTTGATGCCGGAAATAAGTACTCCACAATATACTCAGATCGAAAAATTCAATTGGATTTTAATCTGGGTGTTAAGTTCGATTTTTAATATTTACGAATAATTAATTTAAAACATGAAAACATCAATACTAAAATTGATCTGTGGGGTATTTGCTGTAGGGCTTTTATTTTCTTCTTGCCTTGGAGACAGCGATAATAAGATAAATATTAACAATGACTATGTTTTTGTAACCACCAAGAACAGCATGAAAGTAGCCGCTGTAGCAAGTTACAGAACATGGATCGTTACGGATCAGGTAAATGCCTCGAATACTATCGAAGGACAGTACTATACGATGGGTTATTCTATAAATACTTCTCAATCATTGGGTAATGGAGTTTATCAAGGAACCGATTATGGCCAACCTTTGGTTAGAATAGAACAAACCAGTGTAGCCGTTAAAGCTCCGGATAGAGTAGATGACTTTAACCCAACGACATTCGCATCTCCATTTCCTTATCCGATAAAAGATTTTTTTGGAGACGGATGGGTTTTTGGAGCTCAGGCACAATTGAAGGAAGGAACTGTTGCAGATATGTATTTTTATTATGACCCTTCTAATCAAAAAGAAGAAGTCAATGGTGTAGTTCAAGAAATAGGAAATAATAAGATAATTATCGATGTTAGATTTGGAAAAAGACTTGAAGGTAATGGAGCTCTAGGTAGTAGAGCTGTATTATATGTAGCGAAAATGACGCAATTAAGATCGTATTTCCAATATCAGAGTGGAAAATTCAGCTTCAATAATGAAAAAAGCGTTGCTATCCCTATAAAATTCCGTTATAACAAGACCGTTACAGAAAATGGGCAGGATGTTGTAAAAGAAACATTAGATGGAAATTGGAACACCGACTCATCTGCCAAATATCTCCTATACTTTGAGTCAGCATCCTGATAAATAGTATATGATGAAATATATGAGAAGGCACAACAATCAAAAAGTTGTGCTTTTTTGTTATAAATAAGTTTTATATTAATATTAAAAAAGACGATAAGGAATGATTGAAGTTGTAGAAGAGTATTTACCTCAGATTATAGCGTCAGTTTTTATTATATTACTAACGCCACTATCTAAATATGTATCAAGAAAGATAATAATAAAATATGGACAACTAACCTTAAAGGCTGAAGCCCGAATATTTCAAATAATACAGGTAATCAATATACTGATTAATTTTGTTTGTGTTGTTGCGCTTGCAATTATATGGGGAGTACAACCTCAGAATATGTTGGTTGCAGTTTCTTCTATATTTGCTGTTATTGGGGTTGCTTTGTTTGCGCAATGGTCTATCCTTAGCAATATTACGGCTGGCATTATAATTTTCTTTTCGATGCCGTTCAGAATAGGTGACAAAATACATATTCTTGATAAGGATACCCCGATAGAGGCTATAATAGAAAATGTACTTACTTTTCATACATACCTCAGAACAATGGATGGAGAACAGATTATAATACCTAATTCTTTATTTCTTCAAAAAATAGTATCGGTTGGTAAACCGAAAGAAGAACAATGAAATAACAACAAGCGATTTTTTTTCTATATTTGTGTATCTATAGTTAAAAAATATTTCAAGATATGTCGATAAATAAAGTAATACTGGTAGGAAATGTAGGGAAAGACCCCGATGTAAAATATTTTGATAACGGAAGCGTTGTTGCTAACTTTACGTTGGCTACTACCGAAAGAGGCTACACTGCTGCAAACGGAACTCAGATACCTGACCGTACAGAGTGGCATAATATTGTCTGCTGGCGTGGCTTGGCTAAAGTCGCAGAGCAATTTGTGAGAAAAGGGACTCAGGTATATGTTGAAGGGAAAATTCGTTCGCGTACTTACGATGATGCCAATGGAGTGAAGCGTTACGTTAATGAGATATATGCAGACAATCTTGAACTATTGGGAAGTCGTAAACGTGAAGGAGGAGACTCTCCTGCCGGCTATGGTTCATCTACGGGGTATGGTTCGGATAACACACCGACAGAGAATACAGGGTATCAAACCCCTCCAATGATGGCAGAGGAGGATGACCTGCCATTTTGATTTAGTAGATACTGAAAGATATGTGTAATGCTTCCTTAGAGGAAGTGTATAGAATAAAATATAAAACTGAACAGATTAAGTAAAATAGTAGCCACTGTTTGATTAATCTGTTCTTTGTATTGTTACGATGAAAATATTAAGTATTCTTTTTTTTGTTTTTACATTTACTTTAAGTTCCTGTAGCGAATATACTCCTAAGCCTATTGGATATGCTCGTATAGAAAAGGTGGCGGCTGACACTGTTAGGTTACAAGCTTCCGACTTCTCTTTTCTATACTCCTCACTCGCAAAAATAGAATACTTGAATCCCGAAGTTAAAAATGAGGTTTGGTTCAATATTTATTATCCGACATACAAAGCAAAAATTTATTGTACCTATATTCCTACTAATAATAAAGAATTACCTAAGATGCTTGACGATAGTCATCAATTGGCATATAGCCATGCGGTAAAAGCGGAGAGCATATCACAAACTCTATTTTCTGATTCGCTAAAACATTTATCAGGCTTGATATATGATATAAAAGGCTCTGTTGCATCTCCTGTCCAATTTTATGTGACCAATAACTCTTCAAAATTTATGAGAGGTGCGCTATATTTTGACGATGCTGTAAAATCAGACTCAATCGCCCCTGTCGTTGCTTTTTTGCGTGACGATATTGTTCGCATGATGGAGTCGCTGCAATGGTAGTACGGTAATGAAATTTAGAAATAAAAACCGGAAAGTTTCTTCTGTTTATATCTTGCTTTTTGCGATAGGTATTAGCCTGTTTACTTACCTCGACTTCGCCGACTTGACTATACCTTATGATAATGCATACTCCATATTTATGGTGAAATCGTCATACTCCGATATCGTAAAGATTACCGCAAAAGATGTTCATCCACCCCTCTACTATTGGGGACTCAAAGCATTCAATGCGATCTTCGGAGACACAATCTTTTCATTAAGGCTCTTTTCCGCGTTGGGCATATTTGCTACATTCTTGCTAGGGTACTTTCTTATAAGAAAGCACTTTGGAGAGAGAGTGACACTTGTATTTATCTCCCTTCTCATCATGTTTCCCGTTACGCAATATTTGGTAATAGATATACGGATGTACTCATGGTCTATGTTTTTTGTATTGGCTTGTGCTATTTGTGGCTATAAAGTATACTTGGAGGGGTGTTTCCGCAATTGGGGGGTGTTTCTAATAACCGGACTTTGTGCTGCCTATTTGCATAACTATGGACTGCTGAGTGTTGTGGGCATTTATATTTTCCTACTTGTATTTTTAGTACAGAAAAAGAAGGAGTGGAGGCGTTTGATTTACTGTGGAATAATATTCTCTGCTTTGTATGCTCCTTGGCTTTTACAACTGATATGGCAGTTTTCGGATGTAGCTAACGAGTATTGGATAAAACCGCTGACATTAAACGATCTGTTCTTAAACATCTATTATTTTTATTCTCCTAAAGAGGTTTGGAGGCCATTTACCGATTTTTCTAAAATACAGATGATGATAGGACTCATTATTGTGATGGGTATCCAACTGCTAATAACACTTAAGGTGTTATGCTCGGGGATTAAAAACAGAGATGAAAAGACTTATCTGGCGATCATTTCTTTTTTGGTATTCCTTCTTCCTATTTTAATAGCGGCTCTGATTTCAATATTATATGTGCCAATATTGGCGAGCCGTTATATGACATGTTCTTTCGGCCTTTTCGTTTTAAGTATGGCATTTGTTTTTGACAAGGCATACGAGTATCCGATTTACAGACGGTTGACGAATGTATTTTTTGTATTATTGATTTTTGTAGGAGGCATTCGGGTATATTCAGGGGTGAAATATTACAACGAAACAGAATCTTTATATCATAAAATACGTGAGTTTACTGCCAGCAATCGAGAAAAGTCGATTCTTCTCGCCGCTGATTCTTCTTACTCGGTAATGCCAAGCTTGCAGATTATTGTTCCCAACAATCATTTTTATATCTTGAATAGAGCTGTTGATAATGATTTCAGCCCTTTTGTATTTCAAAAAATAGATTCTATACCTCTTTGTGATTTTATATTGGTGCACCATGAGCCTAAAGAAATTAGTGCAGACTTTAGGAAATATCAACATCAGCTATCAAAACGCTATATTTTTTCAGATAGCATAAACGCTCTTGATTCTTATCTTTATAAGCTAAAACTGAGATAGATTAATAGTCATCATAGTAGGTGGTTTTCTCTGGTTCGCCATATATGACACCAACCACTATTAGTCCGGCTCCACCTATAATGCCTAATGTTGTATATAAGGCATCATTATTGGCGGGTTTTTCTACATAGAATAGATCCCCACGATCTAGTAATTGATTAAACATCTCAGAAGGTTTTGCTTCTGTTCTTATCAGGCTCGATAAATAGAAGTCTTGCTCAAAAACCATCGGTTTATCGGGTTGAGAATAAATGGTCAAATAACTTTTAAAAGCCAATGGAGTATCGGTTTGATCAAAGTCTCGTCTTCTGATTTTTAAAGCGACGTCTCCTTGCCCTCCCATTGTTGCATTCTTATAACTTTTCTTATTTATATGATCAAATTTGGGGCTTAAGATTAAAGGTATTTCACTTACCATAGTTTGTGGAGGAATAAAACTTACACTCTTTGGGAGCGATGCTGCCCCACTAAAGCTGCCCCATGAAGATGAGCTATTGTTAGCAACACTATCCCAATCTCCAGAGTAATTAATTTCTTCTCCCGAATACGTTGTCGCTACATTATCTATGATAAGTGCAGATTTGCCCCAGTCTACATATAGTGGCTTGTCAGATTTATTGAATACCGTGATTTGTACCGGACCATCCTGTCCCTTAAAACAATAAGCAATCCACAGACTATCCGTTTCTAAAAGAAAATCTCCATTATCTACTTTTTCTACGTACTCGTTAGGTGTGTTTAGGGTAGAGTAGAAAAATGTAGAACTACATGATGTGAAGATTAAAATTGTAGATAATGTAAAAAACAAATATTTCATCTAAGTCTATTTTTTGTATTCATTATTGGTATCAAAAGGTTATTAGAGAATGGCTGCTCTCTTTGAGATAAAGGTACAAAAGATATTAACACAAGCAATATGTTTGAAAAAATATTAGCAGGTACTTTTTTCCTTTTCTAACATCTGCTTTTTCTGAAAAAAGAGGTTGCAGCTATTTACTGCAACCCCATACTGATATTATATATATATGTGTAAGGAAGAATTATTCAGGTCTGTCGGCCATGGCGGTTAATTTACCCTTTGTTTTCAGGTTTTCCATCAGTACTTTATCGCCATCTTCAAGATCTACAATTGTGTATTTCCCAACTCCGCATATTTGCATTTCATCGAGAGCGTCTACCAGATTTTTATAATTGGATTTTTCTGTTGGCTTTATCAAAACAATAAGCCCATCCTTTGATTTTTTTACATTGCTAGACATTTCTTTAAATTCCTTTTCAGTGATTTGTTTTTTATAACGTTTTTGTCTCAACTCTTTTATCTTAGACATGTTTGCGTTGTTTCGGGTTAGCAACATATTGCGTAAACCAAGAGTGTTTGTTTCTTTCAATGATGTATAATCTTCATAATTTGCTAAGCCTTCATAATAGTAAACCTTATCATTCTCTCCCAAAATCACTGTTACAGATTTTGAGTCGGGCACAGGTTGTTCTCCCTTATCTGTTGGCATAGCTACATCCATTATTTGAGGAATGCTTAATGTTGTGCAAAACATGAAGAATGTAATCAGTAAAAGATTCATGTCTACCATCGGAGTAAAGTCTACTCTTAATATCTTGCGTTCAGGTCTGCCTTTTTTAGTTTCGCTCTTACCTGTAGTATCTATGTTAGCCATAATATTTATTCTTTAAGAGGTTAAACATCTATTTTTACTTAATAGAGATAACAGATGTTGAATTTCCATAAATTACTATGACTTTTTTTTTAGATAAATTATCTTTGTGCCTCATCTAATCTTTTAGATCCAAATGAAGCAAAGAATAATCCTATATTTGACTGTATTTTTCTATTTCGTTCTTCTGTTCCTTATCGGCAAAATTCTGTTTACTTTTATACATGCCTCTTTGGGAGGGGGTGTTTCGGCAAAAGATATGCTTGATATACTGTATAATGGTTTGCCTCTCGATTTGTCGATGAGCGGATACCTCACAGTACTTCCTGCACTTATCCTTATTGCGTCTATTTGGATCAAACCTCAAATCATAGCACGAGTATACAATATTTACTTTGGGATTATATTGTTGTTGATAGTAATAATAACGGTTGTCGACCTTGTTGTATATCCATATTGGGGATTTCACTTCGACTCTACGGTTTTTCTTTATCTGAAAAAGCCAAAAGAAACTTTTGCAAGTGCCTCTGTTCTCGACTTCGTATTTGGCATACTGGGTATGGCTATATATTTTGTAGTATCTTACCTAGGATATATGTATATTATAAGAAAGCAAGTCCTTAATTTTACGGTTCCAAAGAGTATCGCTAAATCTTGTATTATGCTCGTCGTTCTGCTGGCGGCACTCTTTCTTCCTATCAGGGGTGGGGTTACTGTATCTACTATGAATATTGGTCAGGTATATTATAGCGACAATATGTTCTTTAATCATGCGGCTATCAACCCCGAATTCAACCTGATGGCGTCATTCTTTAAATCTGATAATTTTGCTTCGCAATATCAATTTTATGATAAAAAAGAGGCTGAAAAGGTGTTTGCTCAACTAAATTTTCAGCCTAAAAGTGATAGTGTTCCTAGACTATTGAAAACAGATAGACCTAATATCATATTGTTTATTCTCGAGAGTTTTTCTGCAAATGTGGCTTTAGATTCTGTTGTGGCTCCTAATATGAGTCGCTATGCGAAGGAAGGCGTGTTCTTCAAAAACTTCTATGCAAACAGCTTTCGCACCGATCGGGGACTTGTTTCTATTCTGAGCGGTTATCCTGCACACCCTACTGTGGCTATAATGAAATATCCGCAAAAGACAGGAACGTTAGCTACTATCCCCAAAGCATTGAAAGATGCAGGCTATAATAATCTCTCTTTTTATTATGGTGGTGATGCTGATTTCGCTAATATGCGCTCTTATTTTGTAGGAGCATGCGGAATAAAAGACATTGTCTCTGATAAAAAATTTCCTTTGAGCGAGCGCCTTACCAAATGGGGAGTTCCTGATAAGTTTTTGATAAACAGGCTGCACGAAGATCTACTCTCAAAAGAGCAAAGTGAACCTTACGTCAAAGTTGTGCTTACCCTTAGTAGCCATGAGCCATTCGATGTGCCCCGAGCTGGATTCAAAGAACCGTTTCTTGATGCAGTACATTATACTGATGAGTGTCTGGGCAATTTCGTAGAACAATTGAAGAAAACAAAACAGTGGGATAACACCTTGATTCTCTTCGTTGCCGATCATGCAATGCAGTCGTATCCCAAAGGCTTGAGCAATAGCGATCCGGAGCGTTTTCGTATTCCTCTTATATGGATAGGAGGCGCTATAAAACAGCCGGTAACAGTTTCATCTTATGCTTCGCAAAATGATATAGCTACAACTTTGCTGTCTCAGTTAAACTTAAAACATGATGACTTTAAGTTCAGTAAAAATATCCTAAGTCCCGAAGGTAATAAATTTGCATTCTATTCTTATGTCAATGGCTTTAGCATGACAGACTCTACGGGAATGGTAACTTACGATAATGATAAGCAAAGCATTATTCATCATAAAGGCGATGTGACTGATTTGGAGAAAAAAGCCAAATCATTTTTTCAGATGATGTATCTTGATTTGGGTAATAGATAAGAGTTCTTGTTTTTTAGTTTGTTTATACTGAAATGTTTAAACAATATTTTATATCCAAGCGTTATTTATTATAAAATAAAATGGAGGGCTTTAACATGAGAACAATACTTGTACTGACCGCTATCGTTATTCTAGGATTTAGTTGTAAAGCGGGAGACAGCCTGACAAAGCAGCAAGCCATTACTAAGCTGACAGAAAAAATAGAATCTACAAACTATACTTTTGTCCCTCAAACGGCTTTGCCGATGAGTGGGAAATCAATAAGTTTGAATTACTCGTACTCTCTTAAAGTATCTAAGGATACTATAGATTCTTATCTGCCATATTTTGGCAGAGCATACACTGCGCCAATTTCACCAACGGATGGAGGAATAAAATTTGCAAGTAAAGATTTTGACTATTCTGTTACAAAGAATAAAAAAGGGATGTGGGATGTTTCTATAACTACAAAAGATACTCCACGCAAATACGCTCTCAGCCTCTCTATCGGAGACTCCGGATATGCTACCTTAGTAGTGAATGAAAATAATAGACAACCAATCTCTTTTTACGGAAAGATAGAATAATTAATAATATTTCGCTTTGATCAGCCGTTTTTTTAGCATAAAAGTAATATATTTGGAAAATTATTAGTTATTTCGCACCCTTAATAAGGGGTGCCAAATATTTTTTAGTCTATTTTTATGCAAATATCCTTCACTGCAAAGCAGATTGCTACAGTCTTAAATGGAACTATTGAAGGGGATTCTTCAGTTGAAGTGAATAATTTTTCACGTATAGAAGACGGTAAACCCGGGACATTGACATTTTTAGCAAATCCCAAATATACCCATTACATATATACAACAGACGCCAGTATCGTATTGGTGAATAATGATTTTGTAGCAGAACGTCCGATAAAGGCAACGCTGGTGCGTTGTTTTAATGCCTATGCAGCTCTTGCCATATTATTGGATATGGTAGAGAAAATGAAACCTCAGAAGAAAGGAATAGAAGCAATGTCTTTTGTTGCAGATACTGCTAAGCTCGGCGAAAATGTATATGTGGGAGCATTCTCATATATTGCAGAAGGTGCAGTAGTGGGCAATAATTCGAAGATATATCCACAATCTTATATTGGAGACAATGTTACAATCGGGGATAATACAATCATCTATCCCGGAGTGAAAATATATCAAGGATGTATTATCGGTAATAATTGTATCATACACAGTGGTGCGGTTATCGGAAGCGATGGCTTTGGTTTTGCACCCGAAGGTGAGATATATAAAAAGATTCCTCAGATGGGTATTGTACGCATTGAGGATGATGTGGAAATAGGAGCAAATACAACTATCGATCGCGCCGTGATGGATGCGACTGTTATACATAAAGGGGTTAAGTTAGACAACTTGATTCAGATTGCACATAATGTTGAAGTCGGAGATAATACAGTAATGGCGGCTCAGGTCGGCATATCCGGCTCTACTAAAGTCGGCAAACACTGTATGTTTGGTGGACAGGTAGGATTGGGCGGACATATTACCATTGGTGATAATGCGAATATAGGTGCTCAGTCTGGTATAATAAGCAATATTGCACCCGAAGCAAAAATACTTGGGTCCCCGGCAGTACCAGTGAAAGATTTCTTCAGATCAAGTATCATATTTCCTAAATTACCTGAAATGTACAGGCAGTTAGCCCAGTTACAAAAGGAGATTGATGCATTGAAAGCAAATAAACATGAATAATATATTTTAAAAAAATGAGCAAACAGCACACTCTGAAAGGCAGTTTTACATTGCAAGGAAAAGGGCTGCATACAGGATTACCTATAAACATAACATTTAATCCTGCCCCGGACAATCACGGATATAAAATAAAAAGAGTAGACCTGGAAGGTCAACCTATAATTGATGCAGTTGCCGAAAATGTAGGAAATACGCAGCGTGGTACTGTTCTTATAAAGGATAATGTGCAGGTGAGTACTATAGAGCATGCTATGGCTGCTTTGTATGCTCTTAAGATAGATAACTGTCTTATTGAAGTGAATGCTCCTGAGTTTCCGATATTGGATGGGAGTTCGATACAATATGTACAGGGAATATTCGGAGTGGGAACCGAAGAGCAAACAGAGGAAAGAGACTATTTTGTTGTTCGCAACAAGATGGAAGTGGTGGACGAGGAAACCGGCTCTAAACTGACTCTATTGCCTGACGATCGTTTTTGTATCAACTCGTTTATTGAATTCGAATCTAAATATATTCCGAACCAATCGGCTACTCTCGAAAATCTTGCTGATTTTCCTAAAGAAATAGCCAACGCAAGAACTTTTGTTTTTGTGCGTGAAATACAAAAGCTGCTTGAAGCCGGATTGATAAAAGGTGGAGACCTTGATAATGCAATCGTTATTTATGAACGCCAAATATCTCAGCAAGATCTTGATAGTTTAGCTGATTTGCTTGGTGTACCATATAAAGATGCTACAGAGCTTGGTTATTTGAATAACAAGCAAATAATGTATCCGAATGAGCCCGCTCGCCACAAACTATTGGATATAATAGGAGATATGGCCTTGATAGGAAAACCTATCAGAGGCAGAATTATTGCTACCCGTCCGGGACATAAGATCAATAATAAGTTGGCGCGTTTAGTTCGCAAACAGATTAAATTGAATGAAGTCCAGCCACCTGTATATGAGCCTAATAAGCCTGCAGTGTTTGATATAAACAGAATTAAAGAGCTATTGCCTCACAGGTATCCGTTTTTGATGGTGGATAAAGTGATTGAGGTAGGGCAAAAACATATTGTAGGTATAAAAAATATTACAACAAACGAACCTTACTTTCAAGGCCACTTTCCTCAAGAACCGGTTATGCCCGGAGTATTGCAGGTAGAAGCAATGGCACAGGTAGGAGGATTGTTGGTTCTTTCTCAGATTGATGAGCCGGAAAGATACTCTACCTACTTTCTGAAAATAGATAATGTAAAATTCAGAAGTAAAGTAGTGCCGGGAGATACGCTGATTTTCAGACTGAATATGATGTCTGAGATTCGCCGTGGAATTGCCAACATGAAAGGGTTTACTTTTATTGGTGACAGGTTGGTTTCTGAAGCTGAGTTTACCGCGCAAATTGTAAAAAATAAATAATTAAAGTATTATGTCAAACATATCGAATCAGGCTTATGTACACCCGGAAGCTAAAGTGGGTGAAAATGTAACAATTGAACCTTTTGCCTTTATTGACAAAAATACAGAAGTTGGCGATGGCACTATCGTTATGTCGGGTGCTAATATAAGAAACGGAGCCCGAGTAGGAAGTAACTGCCGCATATTTCCGGGAGCTGTAGTAGGCGGAATACCTCAGGATTTGAAATTCAGAGGAGAGGAAAGCCTTGCAATAGTAGGAGATAATACTACAATAAGAGAGTGTGTTACCATAAATAGAGGTACAGCTTCGAAAGGATATACTAAAGTAGGTAATAACTGCTTGCTGATGGCATATAGCCATGTTGCACATGACTGTGTGCTGAATGACAATATCATACTAGGTAATGCTACTCAGTTGGCAGGAGAAGTAGAGGTAGAGCATCATGCAATATTGAGTGGCGGAACACTTGTACATCAATTTACTCGTATCGGGGCACATGCCATGATACAGGGTGGAACCCGTTTAGGGAAAGATATTCCTCCGTATATTATTGCAGGACGCGAACCGGTTTGCTTTTCCGGAGTAAATCTTGTAGGATTACGCAGACATGCTTATAGCAATGAAAAGATAAATGAAATACAAGAAATATACCGTGTAATCTATCAGTCGGGATTCAATTTTTCTGATGCAATCAATAAGATTGAGAGTGAATTTGAAGAAACACCTGAGATGAGACTGATTGTTGATTTTGTTAAAGGTTCGCCACGAGGCATTGTCAGGGGTTATTTGGGGTAAGTATTGTAAAAAGAATAAATTGTAATCCATTTAGATGTTCTAAATGGATTATTTTTTTATAAAAATATTGTACCTTTGCACCCTCAATTTATATATATGCAAAATATTAGAAATATTGCGATTATCGCACACGTCGATCATGGTAAGACTACTCTTGTTGATAAGATGCTTCTTGCCGGACAATTGTTCAGAGAAAATCAATCTTCAGGCGAATTAATACTAGACAATAATGATTTGGAACGTGAGCGAGGAATTACTATCCTTTCTAAAAATGTTTCGATTAATTATAAAGGAACTAAAATCAATATAATAGATACACCCGGACACGCCGACTTTGGTGGCGAGGTTGAACGTGTATTGAATATGGCTGATGGTTGTTTGCTGTTGGTCGATGCATTTGAAGGCCCGATGCCTCAAACCCGTTTTGTATTGCAAAAAGCTATACAGATGGGGTTGAAGCCAATTGTGGTTATTAATAAAGTGGATAAGCCCAACTGTCGTCCTGATGAAGTGCACGAGATGGTTTTCGACTTGATGTTCAGCCTCGACGCATCCGAGGAACAGCTGGACTTCCCTACCATCTATGGATCTGCGAAACAAGCGTGGATGTCGGATGATTGGAGCAAACCAACAGAAGATATAACTCCATTGCTGGACGCTATTGTAAAATATATTCCGGCTCCTGAATATTTAGAATAGTCTAATGATGTAATCAACATTTGCGGTGTTCCTTCCAAATATTCAGGAGCCGGAATATATTTTACAATAGCGTCCAGC
>NZ_JAIXHZ010000052.1:0-19593 GCF_043392705.1 Dysgonomonas sp. Shenzhen-Wh21 | reverse complement strand
GTACCATTTCCGTCTCTCAGCAATGCTCCATTTCGTTGTATAGAGATAGTATCTTTACTTCCAATAAACACAAACTGATCTTTCGGAATAAAGTCTAGAGCTTCCTTCTGTGCTGAGAGACGGAAATGGTACATATCGCTTAGGTGCTTACATGTCGACAGAACTAAATAAACTGTTAGAAAAATGATTCAGGCCAGAATTATAAAATATGGTACAGCAGACTATGATAAGATGGTTGCTCTTCGTTATAAAATATTGAGAGAACCGCTCGGACTTACATTTTCTGCTGGATATCTCGAAAAGGAGAAAGAGGATATGCTCTGTGTTTGTGAAAATGAAGGGCAGATTGTAGGTTGTTGCATTCTTACGCCAATAGATAAAACGGTAGTTCAATTGCGTCAAATGGCAGTAGATCATTCGGTTCAAAAAAAAGGAATAGGAGCAGAGTTGCTCTTGTTCGCAGAAGAGTCTGCAAAAGAAAACGGATTTGATAAGATTGTATTGCATGCCCGAAAAGTTGCGATAGGATTCTACCTGAAATATAATTATGATATAGTTGGGGATGAGTTTGAAGAAGTAGGTATTCCTCATTTTGAAATGCAGAAAATACTGTAAACATACCAAGAAAAATATTCGTATAAAGACATATATAAATTGAATAATGATGGAAAACGAAAAAAAACAAGTACTGGAAACAGTCTTAAAATATGTAGATATTACATTAACTCCTTTTGGAAAACCTCAACGTACAGTTATAGATATAGAGAAGAGAGATCCGATGTATGATGGTAATGGCGTTGTGTATATGCTGTCTATATTCGAGAAAGGAGAACTGGTGAATAACCGTATCGGTACTTACATGGTTCTGTTAAATAAAGGTGATCAGGCAGGGTTTCATGAGCATGGGACTAAAAAAGAACAAGAATTATATGTGTTGGTTCATGGTGAAGGTGAATATATAGAACGTGAAGGATTGGACAAAATTACTAGAAAGTTCAACCTGAAAAAAGGAAACGTAACATCTATTCAGGGAGATAATAATTATCACTCTATAATCAATACGGGGAACGAGCCTCTGATCGTATTTGTTGTGACTACATATCAGCCTAATATATAAATAACTTTAACTCATAGAGCCTTTTGTTAAAATATTATTTATATTTATTGGAATTAATTGATTGTCTAATTATAAAATCTGTTTTATCATGAATAAAAGAATATTGATGCTAGCGGGCGATTTTGTTGAGGATTACGAATTGATGGTTCCTTATCAGGCACTGGTAAGTGTAGGATTCCATGTAGATGTAGTATGTCCGGGTAAGAAAGCCGGAGAACAGGTTGCTACGGCAATACATGATTTTGTAGGATTTCAGACTTATGCAGAGCTGAGAGGTCATAACTTCACATTGAACAAGACTTTTGATAATGTAAAACTTGAAGATTACGCAGGATTGTATATTACAGGAGGACGAGCTCCTGAATATATTCGTCTCGATCCTAAAGTAATAGAATATACAAAGTATTTCTTCGAAAAAAATCTGCCTGTTGCAGCTATTTGCCACGGTATACAGGTGCTTACTGCCGCAGATGTGGTTAGAGGAAAGACGCTTACCTGCTATGTAGCTGTAGGGCCTGAAGTAAAGTTGGCCGGCGGTAATTACAAAGATATTCCCGCTACCGAAGCTATTACAGACGGTAATCTGACTACCTCCCCTGCATGGCCCGGACATCCGGCTATACTAAAAGAGTTTTATAAACTTCTTGGAGTTAAAATTGAATTGTAAATTATAGAAGTATAAGAGAATGGGAGTGCTCAAAAGTGTATTCTTCTTTTTTGAGCACTCTTATTACTCTAATATATAGCAGTGCTCGCTGCGTAGTTAAGTTAAATAAATAAGATAAAAGACATCTAAACTAAACAGTTTAAAGGAATGAATTTACAGCAGCTTGTGCGCAAGAATGTATGGAATATGAAGCCTTATTCATCGGCCAGAGATGAATTTAAAGGAGAAGCATCTGTGTTTTTAGATGCGAATGAAAATCCACTGAATGATAAGTATAATCGCTATCCCGATCCTTTACAGTGGTCTTTGAAACAAAAAATAGCTAAGGTAAAAAATATAGCTCCCGAAAATATTTTCTTAGGTAATGGCAGTGATGAGCCTATCGATTTGGTTATTCGTGTCTTTTGCGAACCTCGCATTGATAATATTGTTGCCGTTGATCCTACTTACGGGATGTATCAGGTTTGTGCAGAGGTGAACGATATAGAGTATCGGAAGGTATTGCTGAACGAAAACTTCGATTTGGATGCTCAGAAGCTGCTCGAAAAAACAGATCGTAATACAAAGTTGATATTCTTATGCTCTCCTAACAACCCTACAGGAAACTTGTTGAGCAGGGAAGAAATCAAAAAGGTATTAGATTCTTTTACGGGTATTGTAGTCGTTGATGAGGCTTATATAGACTTTGCTTCTGAAGCGACATGGCTGAATGACCTTGATAAATATCCTAATCTGATAATTCTGCAAACATTCTCTAAAGCATGGGGATTGGCTGCTGTACGTCTAGGTATGGCTTTTGCTTCGGCTGAGATAATTAAGCTGTTCAATAAGGTTAAGTATCCATACAATGTAAATATTTTGACTCAAAATTTTGTTGGAGATGAATTAGACAAACTCGAATTAAGAAAGCAGTGGATTGCGACCTTGCTCGAAGGACGAAATTATCTGATAAATGAGTTGCCAAAATTACCTTTTGTAGAGAAAATATATCCCACAGATGCCAATTTTATATTGGTAAAGGTTGAGGACGCCAATAGCCTGTACAAGCAATTAGCAGATAAAGGTGTAATTGTTCGCAACAGGAACTCGGTCTCTTTGTGCGCCGGATGTCTGCGTATAACAGTAGGTACTGATAAAGAAAATGAGATGTTAATTAAAACTTTGCGAGCGTTATAAACATAAACATATCAATAGAGAGGGAAATCCGATCTAAAAGCATATACAATATATTATAATGAAAAAGAAAGCTCTATTTATAGACCGTGATGGTACATTGGTTGTAGAACCACCGATAGATTATCAACTGGATAGCCTCGATAAACTTGAGTTTTATCCAAAGGTTTTTCGTAACCTTTATTTTATCCGAAAGAATCTCGATTTTGAATTTGTGATGGTTACCAATCAAGATGGATTGGGTACCCCATCCTTTCCCGAGGATACATTCTGGCCGGCACATAACAAAATGCTTAAGACGCTGGAAGGAGAAGGAATTGTATTTGAAGACATCCTTATTGATAAAAGTTTCCCTGAAGATAATGCCCCAACACGAAAACCTCGTACAGGTATGTTAGGAAAATATATGACAGGTGATTATGATCTTGAGCATTCTTTTGTGATTGGAGACAGGCAAACAGATGTTGAGCTAGCAAAAAATCTAGGATGTAAAGCTATATTTATGCAAGATGAGTTTGTTTTGCCTGATGAGCTAAAGGATATATGTGTGCTTCAAACTACCGACTGGGACGTTATCTCTGAGTTTTTGTTTGCCGGAGAGCGCAAAGCAGAAGTGAAAAGAACGACCAAAGAAACAGATATATATGTTGCACTCAATCTGGACGGAAAAGGACATTGTCAGATATCTACAGGTTTAGGCTTTTTCGATCATATGCTTGAGCAAATAGGAAAACATTCGGGGATGGATCTTACCATACAAGTTAAAGGTGATCTGCATGTAGACGAGCATCATACGATAGAAGATACTGCTATTGCTTTAGGTGAAGCCATATATAAGGCATTAGGAGATAAAAGAGGCATAGAACGTTATGGCTATAGCTTGCCTATGGATGATTGTTTGTGTTCTGTTGCGCTTGACTTTGGAGGTCGGGCTTGGTTGGTTTGGGATGCAGAGTTTCATCGCGAGAGAGTAGGGGATATGCCTACCGAAATGTTCCTGCACTTTTTCAAGTCTTTGAGCGATTCGGCGAAAATGAACCTCAATATAAAGGCAGAAGGCGCGAATGAGCATCACAAAATAGAAGGCATTTTCAAGGCATTGGCCAGAGCTTTGAAGATGGCGAAGAAGAGAGATATCTTCAATTACGAACTACCTTCTACCAAAGGCGTGATTTGACTATTTAATGTGAAATTGATGCAATAAATAAAGTAAAAGCCTGTTTTTAAAGGTACATTAACTACTCATTTTTCATTTTTTGTGTAAGTTTGCACCAATGAAAAAATATACAGTATTTCTTTTCTTATTTCTTTTCGCTTCTCTTGTTGCGGAAGCACAAAACAAGAAAGCTTTACAGTCTCCCGCAATAGTGGAGAAAGCGGATTCTATATCTGCAAGTCTTGGTAAATTGCCTCCGAGTGGACGAAAAATAGATACAGTAAAAGTAGAAGTTCCTAATATATATGTGTGGAAAATAACACCACGTTTGGGAGAACGTATATTTATTCCTCGCGATTCGGCTGTAATAGATTTTCATAAAAGTATGTTAGTGGATGGGAAAGGTGTAGCCATTGGCTATTTGGGCAATGTAGGCTCTCCTTTACAATCCAAAATATTCTTTGAACGTCCCGAACCTTCCCGTTTTATTTTTCAAGATCCGGTACGTGCATGGCGAAAAGGGCCGGAGGATCAGGTGTTCTATAATACTAAAGTGCCTTACTCTGAGATTAAATATCAAAGTGGAGGTGGTGGAGAAAGTGCTGAAAATCGTTTTCAGGGAGAGATATCTATGAATATGGGTAAAAAACTGAATGTCGGTTTTGATTTTGACTATATCTATTCTCGTGGATTTTACAATTCTTTGTCAAATAAAGGAGTAAGTTATGACTTCTATGCCAGCTATATAGGTGACAAATATAAGATGCATGCTTACTTCCAGAATAATAATTTTACTATTATCGAGAATGGTGGTATATCCGATACATTATATATTTCAAACCCTGACCATCCCAATGTAGTAAATAATGGAAACTTCAAAGGGAGTTCGTTGGATATTCCTACACGAATGCAGGATACTTGGAACAGACTCAGAGGTCGTAATCTGTATGTGACTAACAGATATGATCTGGGTGATGATACAGAAACATATCCTGTAAATGATAGCGTGATGGGAACACGCAAAAAGAAGGACTATGTTTCGTTAGCAAGTGTGATCTTTACAACGCACTATACAGATCAACGTCGCAGATTTAATTCAAACTATAGTAATATAGCGAATGTATATACCCCACAGCTTTGGAATGGGGAGAAGGGCTGGACTACTCTTTCGGATCCGAAGTATGAAGCGAATATTGATGATTATATGTCATATTATTCTTTCAAGAATACATTGGCATTAGCGATGAATGAAGGCTTCCGGAAATGGACGAAATTTGGTTTAACAGCCTTCATTGAGCATGATCTGCGTAAATATTCTATGCCTTTTTTAGGTATCGAGGAATCAGGGACTATGTATGGTCTTCCAGGTGCATCGATGAAGGAAAGTGAATATTCATTGCTTGTAGGAGGAGTCTTAACGAAGGAAAAGGGGAAGTTTTTAAGATATAGGGCTACAGCCGAAAAAGATTTACATAATAGCGATTACAGGCTCGAAGGAGAAATTACTACTCGATTGAATTTCAGAAATAAAGACTTTTCGGTAAAAGCTAATGCTTATATAAAGAATATAAGTCCAAGTTTTTTTCAGAACAATTTTTCATCTAAGTATTGGAACTGGAAGGATATGGGTTTGAAAGATACCCGTCGTGTTTATATAGGCGGAGAGATTGTTTTTCCAGAACTGTCATTTTCTCAGACTCGGATAAGTGGAGGTGTTGAAAATATAACAGGTCTTATATATTATAATCAGGAGAAGAGAATAGCTCAAAGCAATGAGGATATACATGTGATAGCTTTACGCCTCGATCAGAATTTCAGATCCGGGATTTTTCACTGGGATAATCAGGCTGTATATCAATACACCAAGAGTGAAGAAGCATTACCTTTACCTCAATGGAGTTTGTATTCAAATATATACCTGACTACTAAACTGGCTAGAGTATTGACATTGCAATTGGGCGCAGATGCTTATATTCATGCAAAATATCATATGCCGGGCTACGAGCCTTTGACTATGCAGTTTTATAATCAACAAGATATGAAACTCGGTGAATTTCCTGTTGTGAGTGCTTATCTGAACCTTCATCTAAAATATACTCGCTTTTTTGTTATGATGTATAATGTAGCAGAAGGGATGTTTGGTGCGGAATCATTCTCTTTATATCGTTATCCGGTAAACCCTCGGGTTTTAAAATTAGGAATTTCATGGCAATTCAATAATTAGTAAAATTATGAAGAATAAGGCTTTCTTATCGGTTCCCATAATTGTTATTATTCTGATTTTTGTTTGGATTTTTATACGGAATAATGCTACAGATAAGAATTTTCGTGACTATTCTCAGATTCAGCACGAAGGAGTACTCCGCGTAGTTACAGACTATAACTCTGTTGGCTACTTTGTGTTAGGCGATACGATTGCTGGCTTCAATCACGACCTTATTGAATTATTACAGGAGAATATTCCTTTAAAAATAGATATTCAGCTAGAATCTAGTATAGATAAAAGTATGGATGGATTGAGAACAGGAAAGTACGATATTGTGGCTAGGAATATACCTGTTACTTCAGAGCTGCGCGACTCTGTAAATTTCACAGAAGCCATTGCTCAGAACAGACAGGTGTTGATTCAACGTAAAAAAAAGTATAATGATAATATAGATCCGATTAGGAGTCATTTAGACCTGGCTAAGAAAACGCTTTATGTTCCTGCTAAGTCTCCGGTTATCCTTCGGATACAAAACTTGGCGCATGAAATAGGGGACACAATATATATAAAGGAAGATCCGGCCTACGGCTCCGAACAGCTGGCTATGATGGTAGCATCAGGAGATATCGATTTTGCAGTTTGCGACGAAAAGGTAGCAGCTAATATTGCCAAGACATCGCCCGAAATAGATTATTCAACTTTTGTAGGTTTTACTCATTTAGAGGCCTGGGCTGTGAGGAAAAGCTCCCCTGTCTTGCTTGATTCTCTGAATGTTTGGATCAGTCGTATAAAGGGGACGGAAGCATATAATAAAATATACAAAAAATACTATAATTGAGTTTTTTTTAGCGCTATTTTAGTAGAACTAATAGAGTTTGTTATTCATCATTGAAAAATACACCATGCGAATATAAAATTTTTCTGCATTTTTATATGCTGTTACAAGAAAAATGATTAAAATTGCTAAGTGGACTTTGCAATGACATAAAAAAAAGTTACCTTCGTCGGGGTTTTAAGGAATATCGAGTGGAATCTTTTTTTCGGACACATAAGTATTTAGTTGAACATCTTTTCGAAGATGCAACTCCCAGGCTGTTAATGCAACAGATTGACTGGTCGCGCCGTTTGATTGGAATCAAGGGGGCGAGAGGTGTCGGGAAAACTACATTCCTTCTGCAATATGCTAAAGAGTTCTTTGAGCTAGACAAACGAGACTGTTTATATATCAATATGAATCAGTTTTATTTTACAGTCAGAACAATCTTTAGTTTTGCAAAAGAGTTCGTAGAAAAAGGAGGTAAGACGCTTCTACTTGATCAGGTATATAAGTATCCGGGGTGGTCTAAAGAATTGAGAGAATGTTACGAATGTCTTCCTCAATTGAAGATCGTATTTACAGGCTCTACTGTGAACAAGCTCGGAGAAGATGCAGAACTGGCATCTATTGTAGATGTATATAATTTAAGAGGTTTTTCCTATCGGGAATTCTTAAATATTCAATTTGGAAAGAATTTCAAACCGTATGGTTTGGATGACATAATAAATAATCATCGTGAAATAGCAGAGAATATATTCTCAGAGATCAACCCTTTAGAACATCTATGGGGTTATATACATCACGGTTATTATCCGTTTTTTCTTGAAAAAAGAAATTTTTCGGAAAATTTACTCAAAACGGTAAATATGATGTTGGAGGTAGATGTGTTGTCTATCAAACAAATAGAGATGTCTTATTTGCCCAAATTAAGAAAATTGCTGTATCTATTGTCTTTGTCTGCACCGGGCAAACCCAATATCAGCCAATTGAGTACCGACTGTGAGATATCCAGAGCTACAGTGACTAATTATCTGGAATATTTGCGTAGTGCCAGATTGATAAATATGCTTTATAGAGAAGGAGAGGAGTTTCCAAAGAAACCCGACATGGTCTATATGCATAATACGAATCTGATTTTCCCTCTGAAAATATCAGATGTGAATGATCAGGAGCTGCGTGAAACATTTTTCTACAATCAGGTGCATCACAGCGATAGCAAATTGAAGAAAGGAGCTAAAAGCGGAATGTTTATTGTCGAAAATGATGACAAGAAATATAAATTTAAGATAGATGGTCAAAAAACCAGAGGCAAACATAAACCGGAGATGCTTTACGTAATAGCAAATCTAGAGAGGGGTGATAGAAATATTATTCCTTTATGGCTGTTTGGTTTTTTATATTAAAAGAATAAGGAGCTGATAATTGAAAAGTTGTCAACTTAGCCAAATCAAAAAAATGTAAACTAAAAAAAGATAATCAACTATTAAAAAGTATGGCTAAACAAAAAAAATTCATTACATGTGATGGTAATCAGGCCGCAGCGCATATCTCTTATATGTTCAGCGAAGTGGCTTCGATATATCCAATCACACCATCATCAACTATGGCAGAGTATGTTGATGAATGGGCAGCAGCCGGACGCAAAAATATATTCGGCGAAATCCTCAGAGTGCAGGAAATGCAGTCGGAGGCTGGTGCTGCTGGTGCAGTTCACGGATCATTACAGGCTGGAGCTCTAACAACTACTTATACGGCATCGCAGGGATTGTTGTTGATGATCCCTAATATGTACAAAATAGCAGGAGAGTTACTCCCTAGCGTTTTCCACGTATCGGCACGTGCTTTGGCGGCACAAGCTTTGTCTATCTTCGGAGACCATCAGGATGTTATGGCAGCTCGTCAGACCGGGTTTGCTATGTTCTTCTCGGGCTCGGTACAAGAAGTTATGGACTTGTCTGCTGTTCCTCACTTGGCAACTCTCGAGTCTCGTATTCCTTTTATGAACATTTTTGATGGATTCCGTACATCTCACGAAATACAGAAAGTGGAAGAAATGAGTCAGGATGACTTAATTCCTCTTGTTAACCAGGAGGCTCTTAAAGGATTCCGTGATAGAGCATTGAATCCAGAAAATCCTGTAACTCGTGGTACTGCCCAGAATGATGATATTTATTTCCAATCGCGTGAAGCTGCTAATAAATTCTATGATGCAGTACCTGCTATTGTTGAAAAATATTTAGAAGAAATCAATAAGATTACAGGGCGCAAATACGGCTTGTTTGATTATTACGGAGCTGAAGATGCCGACCGTGTGATTATAGCTATGGGTTCGGTAACAGAAGCAATTAAAGAAACTGTAGACTTCTTGAATGCCAAAGGAGAGAAAGTCGGCTTAGTAGCAGTTCACCTTTATCGTCCATTCAAAGCTGAAGCTTTCCTTTCTGCAGTTCCTAAAACTGCAACAAGAATAGCTGTACTTGACCGTACAAAAGAACCGGGAGCTCTTGGACAGCCATTGTATATGGATGTAAAAGACTGTTTCTTCGGTAAAGCTGATGCCCCTACAATTGTTGGTGGTATTTATGGACTTTCTTCTAAAGATACCACCCCGGCTCAGATTATGTCTGTGTACGAAAATCTGGCAATGAACCTGCCTAAGAACGATTTTACAATCGGTATCGTAGATGATGTTACATTCAAATCATTACCTCTTAAAGAAGAAGTTTCTGTAGATGATACTACTTATGAAGCTAAATTCTATGGTTTAGGATCGGATGGTACAGTAGGAGCAAACAAAAATACAGTTAAGATTATCGGTGACAATACCAATAAATATTGTCAGGCTTATTTTGCGTACGACTCTAAAAAATCAGGAGGATTTACAGCATCGCATCTTCGCTTTGGTGATAATCCTATCCGTTCTACATATTTGGTAAATACTCCAAACTTTGTAGCATGTCACGTTCCTGCTTATTTACATTTGTATGATGTAACTAAAGGATTGAAGAAAAACGGAACATTCCTTCTCAACTCTGTATGGAGCAAAGAAGAAGTAGGAAACTACCTTCCTGATAATGTGAAAAAATATCTTGCAGTCAACAATATCAATTTCTATATCATCAACGCAACTCAGATTGCAACAGAAATTGGTCTTGGAGGCCGTACAAATACAATCCTTCAATCAGCATTCTTTAAGATTTCGAATGTAATCCCTTACGACTTGGCTGTAGAACAAATGAAGAAATTCATTGTGAAATCATACGGACGTAAAGGTGAAGACGTTATCAATAAGAATTATGCTGCGGTTGATCGTGGTATCGAACTTGAAAAGGTTGAAGTTCCGGCAGAATGGGCAAATATTGTAGTTGGTAAACCTGAAGAAGATGACGCTCCTGAGTTTATCAAAAACGTAGTTCGTCCAATAAATGCACAACGTGGTTACGATCTTCCTGTATCTGTTTTCGTAGGTCGTGAAGATGGTACATGGGATCATGGTACTACAGAGTATGAAAAACGCGGTGTTGCTGCTTTTGTGCCTGTATGGGATGCCGAAAACTGTATACAGTGTAACCAGTGTGCTTATGTTTGTCCTCATGCTACTATACGTCCGTTTGTTTTGGATGCAGAAGAGCAAGCTCAAGTTCCGGGCGATGTTACTTTGTTGAAAGCACAAGGTAAACAATTTGATGGTATGGGCTTCCGCATTCAAGTGGATGTGCTAGACTGCCTTGGTTGTGGTAACTGTGCTGATATATGTCCGGGTAAGAAAGGAAACTCTGCTCTTACAATGGTTGAGATCGGATCACAATTCCCTGAACAAGACAACTGGGACTTCATGGTCAAGAATGTAACTAGCAAGGCTCATCTTATTGATACTAAATTGAATGTGAAGAACTCTCAATTTGCAACTCCGCTGTTTGAGTTCTCGGGTGCATGTTCTGGTTGTGGAGAAACTCCATATATCAAACTTGTGACTCAGTTGTTTGGTGATCGTATGTTAATTGCCAACGCTACAGGTTGTACATCAATATATGGTGGTTCAGCTCCATCTACTCCATACCGTAAGAATGAAGAAGGTAAAGGACCGGCATGGGCTAATTCACTATTCGAAGATAATGCAGAATATGGTCTTGGTTTTGCCTTGGCTAATATCACTATGCGCAACAGACTCGAAAAACTGATGAATCAAGCTCAGGATTGCGATAAATGTTCACCTGAAATAAAAGCTCTATACAAAGAATGGGTAGAAAATAAAGATGAGGCTGACAAGACAAAAGAACTTACAGCTGCAATGTTACCATTACTGGAAGTAGAGAAAGATAAATGTGACTACTGCAAAGAGATATATTCATTGAAACAATATCTAATCAAGCGTTCTATCTGGATATTTGGTGGTGACGGTTGGGCATATGATATAGGTTTCGGTGGATTGGATCATGTATTGGCTACAGGCGAAGATATCAATATTCTGGTATTGGATACAGAGGTGTACTCTAATACAGGAGGTCAGTCTTCTAAATCTACTCCGATAGCAGCCGTAGCTAAATTTGCTGCAGCAGGAAAGAAGATTCGCAAGAAAGACCTTGGTATGATAGCTACTACATACGGTTATGTATATGTAGCTCAGATTGCTATGGGTGCTAACCAAGGACAATGTCTGAAAGCGATCAAAGAAGCTGAAGAATATAAAGGCCCATCATTAGTTATTGCATACTCTCCTTGTATCAGCCATGGTCTGAGAAAAGGAATGGGACATGCACAGGATGAAGAGAAAGCAGCAGTTGCTTGCGGATACTGGCATCTATGGCGCTACAACCCGATGTTGGAAGAGGAAGGCAAAAATCCATTTACAATGGATAGCAAAGAGCCTGACTGGTCTAAATTCCAAGCGTTCTTAGGTAATGAAGTTCGCTATACATCTCTACAAAAATCAAATCCTTCTGAAGCTTCTGAGCTATATGAAGCAGCACAGAACAATGCGATGTGGAGATATAATAGTTATCAGCGTTTAGCTAATAGCAGTTTTGGCAAATTTGACGAGACAAAAGAACTGTAAATTAATAAATATTATCGATGAGAGGGGAGCCTGGAAAGGCTTCCCTTTTATGTTTTTAAGAACACGCAAAATCCAATCGTTTATTGAGTTAAGTTATTATTTGATAAGAAAATAAATAAATATTAAAAAAAAATATTATCTTTGCCAAACTTGATATATCGTTACTATAACTGTTACAAAACAAATGAACAAAAAAACTTTACTGACTTCACTGCTATTGGTGTGTGTATCAATAGTTTCTTATGCTCAACGTCAAAGCTCAGAGCAATATTCAGTTCCTTCGAGGAATGAATATTTGTTAAAAGATCCAGTGTGGTTCATATCCATTGGAGGTGGTGCCCAATTATATGTGGGCGAGGATGATAATGGTGTTCCGTGGAATAGGACGTCATTTTCTAGTAGATTAACCTTTGCTCCAACACTTTCCGTTGGTCGTAGAATGAGTACATTAATTACTCTACGAGCTCAAATATCAGGAGGAAGTATACATGGCTTCAATGATGGTTGGAGCGGAACTTACGATAGATGGTGGAAACATGGAACGAATGGCGAAGGGTTAAAAATGTTAACTAAAGATCCCGCTTGGGATTATATGGGTTGGATTGAAGGTGTTGATTATGAGTATAGTGCTGTTGATGAGAGTGGAGTGCCTGTTTGGCATCCTACAAAATATCAACCAAACGAACAATATTATATGCAACATTTACGTTATATGAGTATAACTGGAGATGTGCAGTTAAATTTTCTTAATCTTATAAATGGATATAAGCCCGAACGTAAGTTCGAAATAAATCCTTTTGTAGGTGTAGGCATGTATCAGCGCTTTGCTCATAGAGGAAATCTTCAGGGTACTTTCTTTGGTGGAAGCGGCGGTTTGAACTTAGGCTTTAATTTAACTCGTAACTGGCAAATATTTGGAGAGGGAAGAGTCGTTTTACTTAGTGATACCTTTGATGGACAAAAAGGGGATAAAAGTAATAATGGGCTAGCTCAGGCAACACTAGGTGTAACCTATAAGTTCACAAATCCAAAATATATTGACCCTGCTATTGAAACTCGTTTACGTTTGCCTTACAATATAGCCCGTGCCTGTGACAATATGGTTCTTGTTCCGGGAGGTAATATAGAGTTAGGGACAGGTATTGATCCTTTATGGGGAGATGAAGTTCCTCGTAAACTTGTTGCTGTTAGCCCGTTTTGGATGGATGAAACCGAAGTTACAAATAAGCAGTATCGTGAGTTTGTATATTGGGTGCGTGACTCTATTATAAGAGAGCGTTTGGCAGATCCGGCGTATGGAGGAGACCCAACGTTTAAAGTTTTAGTAAGACCAGAAGATCGAAATAGTGCTGTTGGGCAGCGTTTAAACTGGAGTAAGCCAATTCCTTGGAAAAATCCAACTCAACGCGAACAGGCTGCTATAAACAGTGTGATAGGAGGAAATCCTTTTGCTGCGGATAAATCCGGATTGATAAATACTGCTTTGAATTTTAAATATGACTGGTTTGACGTAAAAAGTTATAATGCGTTTTTGGCAAAACTAAAAGAAGGCGATGCACGTTCTATAGTTATATCCAAGGATACAGCTTATGTAAATCAAAGAGGTGATATTATTCGCGAAACGTTAGCAAGATCATCGCACGGAGATAAGATTGATTTTACAAATACATATATTGTAAATGTTTACCCTGATGTGATGGCATGGATGACAGACTTTGCTAATGCAAAGAGTGAACAATATGTTGGTAAATATTTTAATGATAAGGCTTATAATAATCATCCTGTGGTAGGTGTATCGTGGGAACAAGCGGATGCTTATTGTGCATGGCGTACAGATCGCTATTTGGCTGAAAAGAAGTGTAGCTTAGACGGTTTCGAAGGATATCGTTTGCCTACAGAAGCTGAATGGGAATTTGCCGCAAGAAACGGACGTTCGGAGTTGATTTATCCGTGGTATTCGGATAAAACGCATACAACCGATGGGCTCGCTCATGCTAACTTCAGAGCATCAAAAGATTTGAAAGACTTAATGTCCCCTGTGGCAAGCTTTTTACCAAATCGTTTTGGACTTTACGATATGGCGGGTAATGCGGCAGAATGGACAACTACAACATTTACGGAATCTGTAGACCGTATGGCTGATGAAGCTAATCCTGATTTCAGCTATAGAGCAGTACTTGCAGACCCAAGAGTGTTGAAACGTAAAATTGTAAAAGGAGGTTCATGGAAAGACTCTACGGTTAAATCCGGAGATCGTTCTGTTGAATTTCAAGATAAAGGCCGTTCATTCATTGGTTTCAGATGTGTAAGAACATGGAGCTTTGATGAAAGGGGTAAATTCTATTAAAAAATAATTTTTAAGAGAGCTCTCAAAATGGGAAAAGCGTGGCATAGTTTTAGGCGATTTATTGCAAGTAGAAGAGGACAGACAGTGTTTAATATTCTTTATAGTTGGGGTGCTGCTGTAGTCATCCTGGGGGCAATGTTTAAAATTATGCATGTACCCGCAGGGAACATCGTTCTGATGATCGGAATGATTGTCGAGGTTATTGTTTTTATCGCTGCAGGGTTCGACTATTCATCTCCATCAAGTGATGAGGTCGGAGCGAATGCTTTATCCGGAGTAATAGTAAGTGGTGGGGTTGGATATGACGAATCCCCTTCTAATATAAAACTAGCAGAGGGAAGGAAATCCGGAGATTCTATAAAATCCTCCGGAGTTTCCGGCTCTTCGGTCGTTGTTCTTGGCGGTTCGAGTGGAAATGGAGTAACAGCTGTTTCTGGCAGTGGATCATCTTCATCATCGCCTACAGGGCAACCTTCTGCTACTCGTACAGGTTCGGCAGATTATGGACAGAGTGCAGCAAATACAGCTCAGAATTTAGAAGAATTCTCCATTACAATTAACTCGTTGAATGAGGCTTCTCAGAAACTGTTGAAAGCATACAATCAAATCACCGAAACAAATGGTTTTGTAGACAATCTGACTACATTAAATCAGAATGTGAGTGGTTTGAACGATGTCTTTAATGCACAATTACAGACTATAACTGAACAAATGTCGGCTATCAGATATATCAATGACAGTTTGGCAAGGATGAAGAATTTATATGATGGAGCTATTGGTGATAGTTACATGTTCAGAGAAGAGTCTGCGAAAATGACCAAACACATTGAGGCTTTGAACAATGTATATGCTCGTTTATTACAAGCTATGACAACGAATAACAATCCAAACCAACCTAAATTCTAAAATAATCGGGGAAATAGAAAACAGAATTAGAAACCTAAAGAAGAGAATATAAAATGGCTTTAAGTAAAGGGCAATTGACAAGGCAGAAGATGATTAATCTCATGTATCTGGTGTTTATTGCGATGCTAGCTCTAAATGTTTCTACCGAAGTATTGGATGGATTTGTGATGATTAATGATAATATTCAGGAATCTATAACCGTCACAGATGAAAGAAATAAACAGATATACGCAGATATAGCTGCTTCTTATGAGACTAACAGAGATAAAACTCAGGACTCATATAATAGGGCACAAAGTGTAAAGGCTAAGACCGATTCTATTTTCGATTATTTGCAGTATCTAAAACTGGAAATTGCGAAAAAGACAGATGGAGCCGATGCTGATATAAATAATTTGAAATCGAAAGATAATCTCGATGCTTCTTCCGAAGTAATGATTTCACCGGTGGGTGGTCAGGGAAAGAAGCTGAAAAAGATACTGGACACGTATAGGGAAGCCATGATAGCGCAGATTCCTGATGAGAGCAAACGTAAGATTGTAAGCAGTACTTTATCTACTGAACCTTCTGCAAGAGCGAAGAAGGATCATAAAGATTGGATAACTTCGTCTTTTGACGGTATGCCAAGTATTGCTGTGCTGACTTTCCTTTCAGAATTGCAAATGAATGTGAAGCAGGCTGAGGGGGAAGTTCTGAATGATCTTGCTAAAAATATCGACTTGAAAGATATTCGTGTCAATGAACTTAGTGCGTTTGTTGTTCCGCAGTCAAATATGGTGATGAAAGGTGTACCTTACAAAGCCAATATTATAATGGCGGCAGTAGATACAACACAACGGCCTCGTATTGTAATAAATGGTAAAGAGTTACCAACCGCGAAAAATGGTTTGTATGAAGTAGGTACAGGAGCTTCCGGTACATATAAATTCGATGGATTTATCGAACTAATGGATAGAAGCGGATTGCCTGTAAGACGTAATTTCTCTCAGGAATATACAGTAATGGAACCTATGGCCACAGTCGCGCCATTCTGGATGGATGTGCTATATGCCGGAGTTCAGAATATGTTGACTATTGCTGTGCCGGGTGTAGCCAGCCAGGACGTACAGGCTACAGTGTTAAGTGGAGGGACATTAACTCCTTCGGGCAAAGATTGGGTTGCAGTGCCTTCACCATCTCTGATAGGTCAGAAGTTTATAATTTCTGTATCTGCAAAGGTGAATGGAACACAACAATTCATAGCAAGGAAGGAGTTGAGGATCCGTCCGTTACCGGAACCATTAGCGTTTATCTCATATACAGATCAGAACGGTGCACCAAAAGTATTTAGAAAAGGAGTTATAGCCAGATCTATACTGCTGGGCACACAGGGTATAAAAGCTTCTATCGATGATGGTATTCTGAATATTCCATTTCAGGTTTTGAGCTTCAGAACAATGTCTGTGGACGCTATGGGAAATGTAACTCCTGAAATGTCAAGTGGTGCTAATTTCTCATCTCGTCAGGTAGAACAGATGCGAAGAATGACTAGAGGTACAATTTTAATAATATCAGGGATAAAAGCTAAAGGCCCCGATGGTATAGAAAGAGATCTATACCCAATGGAAGTAAGAATTAATTAATTAACACAAAATACACATCCTATGAAATATATTGTTTCATTAATGTTGGGTGGACTGCTCTCGGCAAGTTCACTCTTTGCACAAAACTCAGCAAATAACGAATTCAGAATGATGAATGGCGCACCTGTCACATCGTCCACAGAAGATATGATTACAGAGATTTCGTCCAGAGAACTTTTTCTTATGGAGAATTCGATGAACAATTATTCATCCGCTACATGGACTAGAGATATATACAGAGAAGTATATGATGTAGAGGGTAATGAATCGTTATTTTACCCAACAGTGTCAACCGAAAAACGTGCGAATTTATTTTCTCTTCTGATTAATCTTTTATCAGATAATACAATTGCCGCGTATAAATTCGAAGATCAACCCGACTTCAACGATGATAGTAAATTTACAGCAAAAGAGGTGATGGATCAGAATCGCATTGGATATACAGTAAATGACAATCGTACACTTACCATAAAAAGAGAAGATTTGGCGAATATGCAAATCACTTGTTACCTTGTAAAGGAAAAGTGGTATTATGATATCGCAACAGGAAAAGGTGACGTGCGTGTAGAAGCGATTTGCCCTGTAATTTGTGATAGAGGAAGAGAATATCCGATGTTTTGGGTAATGTTTGACGATATCAGTGTATATCTCGCCAGAGCGATATCACCTGTGGCTGTGGCTAATGTTACTCCCGTATTAAGTAATGCTTCTTTTTACGATATCTTCAGAAACAGATATTATAGAGGGTGTATATACCGTGTAGGGGTGCGAGACTTAGCTAAATATTTTACGACCCCTGAAAGTCTTACAAAAGAACGCAAACGTATTGAAAGCGAACTTGACTTTGTGCAATCCCGTTTTGATGCTGTAGCAACAGCTCATCAGAAGAATTAAGGAATTATGAGTTTTATATAGCCGAATTGAAGGGGGGGGGATCCGTATGGATACCCCCTTTTCTTTTGCTAGTTTTTTTTGTGTAAATTAAGTTATAAAAAGGAATTATTATCGCATTCGCTCTTATCTGTTTTTTATCACAGAGTAAAATGAGTACCACAGAATTTTTGTATTATATACTTATATACAAGAAAAAAGCTTAAAAGTTTCCTCTTAAGCTTTCTTTGTGAATAAATATAAGTAATTCTGATTATTTTGGTCTTACAAATACTTTATACTCCCATGCTTTTAGAGACTGGGGTAATTCCGGAACATTCACTCCTGCGAAATAATCGGTATAGCTGCCACGTCCTATGGCGTCATTGCTAGTATACTTGATATCTTTATTCGATAAGTTGAGCATTACAACAATCTCTTGTCCGGCTCTTTCTCTCGAATATATCAACAGCTCCTTATTTGCAGAAGTATTATATTTCTTGAATGTGCCGCCTTGTCCGGCTTGTAACGCAGGATGGGTATGTTTTAATTGGTTTAGCTTCTTATAGAACTGTGTTATGCTATTTTCTGCCCATGAAGGAACCATATCTTTTTCGAAGAATGACAAGCGTTTTTTGAGTCCTACTTCCTGACCTGTATATATCATTGGCATGCCATTCAACGTGTAGGTAAGAACTGCAAACGCTTCAACACCTTTTCCGTAGCGTTCAAACTCTGTTCCATTCCATGAATTTTCATCATGGTTTGTTAAAAAGAGCATTTTATAAGCGTCCGGGCACATTATAGTATCCAGCTTTTGAGTATATGATGTAATATCTTCTGCACTCTTTGTTCCTTTGTTTACATCAGCCATCATGTGCATCAACTCCCATGAGTAGTTTGCATCAAATGCGTGTTCCAGTAAATCATAATTTTCAGATTCAGCAAGCATAAATACAGGCTTGATGCTATCTAAAGTTTCACGTACATCGTTCCAGAAATCGGTAGGTACTTCATGAGCCATATCACAGCGATATCCGTCTATATTGAAATCCTTTATCCAGTATTTCAAGGCATCTGTCATTGCGGCTCTCATATCTTTATTGTCATAATTCAGTTCGTAGGTATCAGTCCAGTCATACGGGCTTTTGATATTACCAAGACTATCTTTCATATACCAATCGGGATGTTCTGTAGTCCAGGCATTGTCGCAACCGGTATGATTTGCAACCCAGTCCAGTATTACTTTAAAGCCCATCTCATGTGCTTTATCTACCAGCTTTTTGAAATCCTCTTTTGTTCCAAATTCAGGGTTGATATCTTTATAGTCTCTTACAGCATAGTAACTTCCGAGAGTGCCTTTTCTATTCTTTTCCGAAATAGGATGTACAGGCATAAACCAAAGCACGTCTACACCCAGCTCTTTGAGTCGGGGAAGATGTTGTTCGAAAGCGGCAAAGGTTCCCTCTTTGGTATACTGTCTTACGTTAACTTCATATATTACAGCGTTCTGAGTCCAATCCAAGTGTTTGACTGTGCACTTCTCTTCTTGTTGCGCCCCAGAGCTTTCTGTTTGAGGTTTTGGTTTACATGCATAGCTGGTAAGAGCTATTAATGTGATTACAAATAATAATTTATTTTTCATAAATATTTATT
>NZ_JAIXHZ010000051.1:0-14449 GCF_043392705.1 Dysgonomonas sp. Shenzhen-Wh21 | reverse complement strand
ATAAAACCTTTGCTAAACGAACAGAGTATCACGCTTTGGTATTATTTTGCTGCCACTCTTATTCTCTTAATGGCATGCAATGCTACATATGCGATTATACAAATCAGACGAAGAAAGAGATTAGACTTAACATATTGTACCACATCTTTTATAGCCTATACTCTTTATATATATCTCTATTATCACAATTCAGGGGATATCATACCTTTCAGCATACCAAATTGGATGATTTCCGGCAATATTTTCATGTACGTAGGATCTTTCCTTATGCCGACACTAATTCACTCACTGTTTGCATCTGTAATTATATTAACACCAAATGCAAATAACAGAAGAGCTTCGGTTAACATATTTTTCGCCATTCTCATACCAGCGATATTTTACATGTTCGGCGTGGTTTTTTCCAGTTTATGGAACGGTATATCTTCCATCAACGGAGACCTATTCGTTTTGCTCATCATCATTATTACGGCTGCATTCTTGTTTTTTATACTACGCTTTGTTTATATATTAATATCCAAGCGCAAATTATATACTCATGAATTAGTATGGAAAATACTAATCAGTTTTATATTACCAATAGCCGGATTATTGATTAATACAAGGCTAGACCACTTATTCGGTGATTTCTCCAATATTTGGTTTTATGTAATAACTATTCTGAATGCAACATTGCTCTGCATACCTAATCCCAGCGATAAGAAATTAAGATTGCTGCTGTTTAGCGGAAGGTGCATAACGTTCACCTACACCTTGTATTTCTTTATTGTAATGATGCCACTACTGCCATTTTCAATTTTTGCTGTTATATTTTTAGGGCTCGGTTTTTTAATGCTTACACCACTGATACTTTTCCCTATACATCTCAACGAATTAACCAAAGACTTCAGAGCATTAAAACAAGTATACAAGAAACCAACAATATACCTTAGTGCAACCATTGGTATACTTATCCTACCTATCGGCACAACGATAAGCTATTTATACGATAAGAACATGCTAAGCAGAACACTTGAATATATCTACAGCCCTGATTATAGCAAAGATTACAGACTAAGTGCTGATGCAGTAAACAAAATGCTCTCGACAATAGATCATAGAGTAGGAAGAGGTCTCTCATCATGTCTTTTTTCGATTGCGATAAGTTCAGGTTATCCATTACGAGCCATTTGTAATAACTGGATAAAAATGGGGTAGACTGATAGAAAAATATATCACCTCTTCAACGGTTCGGTTGACGACTATCATCAAAACCAATTTGTAAACACCTTAGACACTGCGAATATTAAAATAACAGACATTAAACAACATAGCGAATATGACACCAATAAAAAAGTATGGATAAGCAACATAGACTTGACTATAAAAAACGGTGATACTCCACTATGGAACTCTGAATATAAAACCTATATAAATCTACCCGAAGGCTGTTGGATAAGCGATTATTATCTGTATGTAGGTGACGTAAAAGAAATGGGTATTCTAGCTGAGAAAAAAGCTGCCACATGGATATTTAACCAAATAAGGAACGTAAACCGAGATCCAGGACTATTACGATATCTGCAGGGTAATCTGGTTGAATTCAAGGTATTTCCTTTTCAAAAGGAGGAAGTCAGATATACAGGTATCGAATTTATACATAAAGACCCCGTAGAAATAATAATAGACAATCATAAACTCGTTCTTGGCAATCCGCAAATTCAGCAATCTGTAAACCCCATCTCTACAGTAAAAACCGATGATGCCATTTATCTTTCTGCGGAAGATAAAAGCAGGTTAGAAACTGTTGAGCGTAAGCCGTATTATCATTTTATAGTTGATGTTTCAGCCAACAGAAATGATTTAAGCTTAACAAAGTACGATTATTCTAAAACTCAACAAGTAAATACGCTACCAAAAGAAATAGTTAAGAAAAGACAAGCCAAATTTACTCAAGCTATAAACAATCTGTTCAAGAAACATCTTATTGAAACAAAAAGAGATGATGCTAAAGTATCATTTACAAACACGTATGTCAAAGAACGATTAATGAGTTCGGACTTCGAAAAAGACATCTCAAGCCAAGACTTCGAAGGTGGTTTTTTCTTGGATCGCGCTATCAAAAAAATCTTATTCGACTCGTATACAAACCCAAGCAATACATATCCTGTAATTGTAGTGGTTAGTGACAACATTGACAAAGCAATAGTCAATCTTGATTTTGAAAATATGAGGTTTACTTATCCCGAAAGTGACACATTTTATTCGATACAAAATGACAATCTGCGTTCTCATACCTTTGCTACAGGAACTCAGGTTATAAAAAGCAATGTAGACTCTATCCCAAAGCACAACGTAAAAGCCTGGCCAAATCCAGCTAACCCGACATCTTATCTTCCTGATGATAATAAACCTTCTATAATATTGACCACTAAAAGCAAGAGTCTTGAAATTACTCAAAATGATATAAAAGAAAAAGATTGGGAATCAGGATTACAAATGCAAGCTCAATGGATGCTACAATCATTATACCCTGAAACAGCGGATAAAGAATGGCTATCGCTTGTGCAAAACAGCTTTAAGTCTCGCATAATGACTCCTCTTACTTCTTATATCGTTGTAGAAAATGAAGCTCAAAAGGCTTTACTAAAAAGGAAGCAGGAAGAAACACTCTCAGGAAACCGATCGCTTGATTTGAGTGACGATACGCAGCGAATGTCTGAACCCGATCTCATTTTAATAGCCGTTTTGTTCGGTCTTTTTCTATTATATTATAAGCATAGAAAGAGGAAACAGAATCTTCATTAATATTCTACTACAGCAGTCTACTCCTAGATTGCTGTTTTTTTATTAATCTCCAAAATAAAAGACTTCAGCTTTTATTTTACTTTCTTCACATCAATAAAACTTAATACTAAACTATTTACTAATTTTACCCCCTCTTATTATATGATAATTTCAGAATGAAAAAATACAACCTCCCCGATATAAACCGCCGGACAGATACCGTCATACTGGCAAATGGTAATTTTCCTTCCAATCCTTTAGCTTTATCGATACTCAACAACTGCAAGTACCTTGTCTGTTGCGACGGGGCAACTAATAATCTGACAAACACAAGCAGATTGCCCGATGCAATAGTTGGCGATTGTGATTCGCTCTCGGAAGAGAACCAAATACGGTTTGCAGATATTATACACAGAATTCCCGAACAGGAAACCAACGACCTTACAAAAGCCGTACGATTCTGCTTGAAACAAGGAAGAAAAGAGTTGACGATACTCGGCGCAACAGGCAAACGGGAAGATCATACCATTGCCAATATAAGCTTGCTATGCGAGTATATGAATGATGCCGACGTAGAAATGATTACCAACTACGGTGTATTTAACGGAATAGGCTCTACCTCTCTTTTCGAAAGCTATAAAGGGCAGCAAGTATCTTTATTCTGCATAGATCAGAGCATTGTAACATCGCACAATCTTTTGTATGCTATCGAAAAGCGGACTTTTACCAACTGGTGGCAAGCCACCCTGAACGAATCTACAAGCGATGAGTTTAGGATAGAAACAAACGGACGTATGATCGTTTACAGGGCTTTTTGATTATCCCCAAGCGTTAAGCTCCTACCTCACCGATTTCCTTCGCCTTATATGCCATCGCATAAAAACGGATTTGCTTTATCATAGACACAAGACCGTTGGAGCGCGTAGGCGAAAGGTTTTCTTTCAGCCCAATCTTCTCTATAAAGTAAAGATCGGTATTTATAATTTCATCCGGCGTACGGTTCGACAGCACCTTTATCAGTAGAGCGATAATGCCTTTTACGATTACAGCATCGCTCTCCGCTTTAAGGACTATTTTACCGTCGATGTAATCAGCCTGTAGCCATACCCGGCTTTGGCAACCAACAATAAGATTATCTTCTGTCTTATTCTTATCGTCTAATTTATCCAGTGAATTTCCCAATTCTATCAATAATGCGTAACGATCCATCCAGTCGTCAAACATCGAAAATTCTTCTATAATCTCGTCTTGAACTTCGTTTATTGTAGCCATTTATTCCCTCTGTTTATTTTTCCTTATATACAACCTCCAGCACTGTTTGTCCTACGGCCTTCAATGTTTCTTTACTGATATTGCGCATATCATCTTTTTGTGTATGCCATGAATGGAAGAACCCATGATCCATATCCTGACGGTAATCGATAATATCGATACTCGGTATCTTGCGAATCTGATTTACAGGGACATGATCGTCTGTTACTCCACCCACATCTTTACCAATAAAGAATTTGCCATAGCTAAGCAGTCCGGCTGTTCTCCATACTTTTTCAAGTATATCTTCTGCATATTCTTTGGATATAGCTTCCTTATAAAAGGTTGCTCCTTCTGCTCCAACCATATCCAATAATATCCCGAATTTAGCTTTATAATTTGGTACATGCGGATTATTTGCCCAGTACTGAGAGCCCAAACACCATGTTTCTCCTTTAATCAAAGATTTCTCCGCAAAGGCAGGGATACCATAATCTTCTGCATCAAAAAAGATGATATCTACTCCCACCTCAGGTGCTTTGGTCTGAAGTACTCTTCCTATCTCCATCAATACTCCTACTCCACTGGCACCGTCATTAGCACCCAGCAACGGTTTCTTAAGATTAGCCGGATCAGGATCCTGATCTGAATACGGACGTGTGTCCCAATGGGCAAAAAGCAACACCCTGTTTTTCTTCTCCAAACCATAAGAGGCTATTATATTACGGGCATTAAGCTTTGTGCCATCATATGCCGTTACCACCATCTTCTGTTCCTGAACTTCTGCTCCGAAACGTTTCATTTCGGCTACCAGGTAATCGCCACAAGCAACGTGCTCTTTAGTGTTCGGCACACGGTATCCGAATGCAACTTGTCTGTCTACATAAGCGTATGCGCTATCGGCGTTGAAGTCCGGCGATACTTTCTGATACGAGTCAGCCATCGTATTCGCATTTTGAGTTGTTTTCCCACACGAGCATGCTATAAAAATCAAAGACATGCATGTAATGTATATGTTCTTAATTGCCATCTTATACTAGTTTACTTTACAGAATACAATCTACAAATATAGAGATTTGTTGTGAGGTAGAGGTTTCATTTAAGAGTTTTTTCGATTAGCACCTTCACTACACTAAAACAAGTAAGGCGTCTAACTCCAAAAAGTGACAAAAGTAACACATATCATATTATTTATATTGTCACCCTCTGTAAAGATATCCGGGAGGTAAGACTTCACCACTACGCCTAACCTTAACAAATTTGGGTTTAAGCTCAACTTCTGTGTTGTCGTTGCTTGCTTCATCACTATCCACTGTAGAACAATCTGGTATATCTTGTAATTCGGAAGTTTCACTGTCTTTTTTCGGATGTAAATCTTTGTCTTTTTTGGGTGTGTTTCCTTTCCTTAAATTCTCACGCAGTAGATTTAGATTCTCCGCTGTTTTCTGATCACGAACAACAATTGTTAAAGTAGACGGAGTGTTCTCCTCTTCTTTATTGGCTTTACTATCTTGACGAGAAAGTGTAAGCTTTATCGCATGGGTATCAGGGGCGTATTCTTTTTGTTTTACGATCTGCGATTTTAGCACCAGCTCATCAGGATTATTTTTATCGGGAACGTATATCGTTTTTGTCTCTGTAAGGGTATAACCTTCCAGTTTCCTTTTTAGTGACTTGCGAGCCAGCATCATTAGCATATCATCACGACGATCTATCGCTTCTTCTATTGCTTCTCTGAATTCGGGCTTTGTATCTTTCCATTCATAAAAAGATTTTCTGCTGATTTTTAATATACTGCATATCTCTGAGATAGAATAAGTATCCGCTTCTATCAGTGTAACAATCTTCTCTACTAGTTTTTCTGTGTACTTTGCCATATCTATTATTATAAGTTGTTTATAATAGATAATTATTTAGGAAAGTGATAAATATGTATTAGGATATATTTCGTCTCTATTTCTTTATCCCATATAGCTTTTGATCCTGTTCGAAAGTCTTCAATAATAAGTTTCTATAGACTTGCTCTTTTTCCACTATTTGAGACATATCCTTATGAAAATAGAAAATAAAATTATTTACAACAATACCTTTTTCTTTATCTTCCGATTGATATATATGTTGCATTTTCCATCCTATAAATTCTGGCACAAATAAAGCTTCTAATGAGTCACATTTATTCTTATAAATTTTCATAGAATCCTCATATATCTTTGATTTTTCAGGGTCTTCATATTTATACGTGTGCATCAATAGCGTAGAAAGACCTTCTATTAGATAAAAATGTTGATATTCCGGAGTCTTTTTTACAGAAGTAAATGTAGAATCAAGCCCACTAAATTGAACAGACTTGTAATTTACAACAGAGTCATTTTGCAAATAGACATGTATCATTCGTTGTACAGCCTCTTCTTTAGATATTTTTTTACAAGAAGAAACAACCAAGGGCAAAATAACGATATAGCAGAAATTTTTGATAATATATTTCATCTTAAAAATAAAAAAATGTTCTTTTCAATTTTTCTTTTGCCTCCATATAGCATCAGCAATAGATCTGTATCTTCCCCAGAATTTATAATGAGTAAGAGAGAAAAATGAGATTAGCCGTCCGATGTGTTTATTCAAAAGAAAAAGATGTTGAATACGATAGAAAACAATCAGAAGAATAAAAAAGACGATAAAAGAAAAGACTTTTTCGACAAAAGGATAATGCAAAAAATCGGAAGACAATTTGTTTAACAAATAAGTTGCAAGTGTAGAATAGAATATACTTATAATAACAAAGAGTCCGTGAGCACTTTCTATTGCTCTTTTAGGACAAATAGACATACATCGCATACAACTCTCACACTTCAAGAGCCAAAAAGGACGCTTGTTTAATATTTTGATTGCTTTTACAGGACATTGTTTCACACACAGCTGGCATCCATCACAAGCAGTTGAAGCATAGAATGATTTTGCAAAGGCAAAACGCCCTGCAATATAATATCCTAAAGATATAGGGGATATCAGTATATCTTGAACAATATCCCTGTATGCTACAAAAACAGAATTTCCTTCAAATATCCTGTCACAATATTTCTTTACTTTATAAAAATTAGCTTCATGCAAAAATGCTACAGCGTTCTGACTCAATGCCGGATGAATCGACATCCAATTAGAGGGCATATCGAAAGGTATTTGTCCTTTAATCTTATATCCTTTCTTTTTTAGCATTATTGTTGATACAAAAAATGCGATTCCGGTCAAACCCGGTGTTACTGTTTTTCCAATCTTTAGTCCGGCTCTTGTATTCATCAATACAATATCGTTAGAGCCTTTTGGAAATCGGCGAATAAAGCCTAGGGTTATTGGGGGATAGTTGAATCCATGTATTGGTGAAATAATAATTACCAAAGTGTCCGGGTCTATGTCAATACTGTTATGTCTTGCTGTATCTATATTCTCTAAGTTGCATATTATATTCTTTTCGGCAGCAAATTCTCGAATCCAATAGGAAATCCTTTTCGCATTCCCTGTTCCCGAAAAATAATAAATCCTTATTTTTTTATATACAAGCATTCAGTATATCAGATAAGATTATAATTCAAAGATAGTTACAAAAATAATTTTCGCTTCATTTTTCGATATAAATCAATAAAAAAAATAAAGTGACTACTTGCGACAATAGCCTAAAGTTACATTTCTATCGTCTTTTCGGATTTGTAATCCGAAAGCTTTTGTATAAAAGGATTTTAAATCCTACGAATAAATCTTTTCGGATTACAAATCCGAAAGAACGATAGAAGGAAGATCCTAAAGAAGGAAGCAATTATATACAAAGAAGCCGCAATTTGAATCAAATTACGGCTTCTTCTATTTTGTAAATATGCTATTTACGCATCAATCTTAGCATAAGTTGCATTTTCTTCGATAAACTCACGGCGCGGAGCTACGTCTTCACCCATCAGCATAGAGAAAACGTGATCGGCTTCTGCTGCATTTTCTATCGTCACCTGACGCAATGTACGGTGCTCAGGATTCATGGTAGTATCCCAAAGCTGCTCGGCATTCATTTCTCCAAGACCTTTATATCGCTGTGTGTGAATAGCATTTTCATCACCATCCGCATATTTCTCGATAAATGCACGGCGTTGGCGATCGTCCCAGCAATACTCTTCGTTTTTACCCTTGCGGCAAAGATAAAGCGGAGGCGTTGCAATATAGATATACCCTTTCTCCAACAGAGCTTTCATATGGCGGAAGAAGAAAGTAAGAATCAGCGTTGCAATGTGGCTTCCGTCCACATCGGCATCGGTCATGATCACCACTTTTTGATAACGAAGCTTTTGGAGGTTCAACTCTTTAGAGTCTTCTTCCGTTCCTATCGTTACTCCTAGTGCTGTATATATATTTTTTATCTCATCACTTTCGAGAACCTTGTGAGGCATCGCTTTTTCCACATTCAGAATCTTACCCCTAAGAGGAAGAATTGCTTGGAATCCACGGTCACGGCCTTGTTTTGCTGTACCACCCGCAGAGTCTCCTTCGACAAGGAAGATCTCACATATCGAAGCATCTTTACTCGAACAGTCAGCCAGTTTTCCCGGTAAACCACCACCTGTAAGCGGAGATTTACGTTGTACCAACTCACGGGCTTTGCGAGCCGCTGCACGTGCTGTTGCCGCAAGGATAACTTTTTCTACAATGATTTTCGCTTCTTTCGGATGCTCTTCAAGATATATGCCCAAAGCCTCTCCAACAGCCTGATCAACAGCTCCAATAACCTCATTGTTACCAAGTTTAGTCTTTGTCTGTCCTTCAAACTGAGGCTCAGCAACTTTGATAGAAACAACAGCAGTAAGTCCTTCACGGAAGTCATCACCATTAATTTCCACTTTCACTTTCTCAAGCATCTTCGAGTCATCAGCGTACTTCTTCAGCGTACGAGACAACCCACGGCGAAATCCAGTAAGGTGTGTACCACCTTCTATTGTGTGTATATTATTTACATACGAATATACATTCTCATTATAAGATGTATTATATGTCATCGCCACTTCTACCGGTATTCCTTGTTTTTCGGTAACAATGTGTATCACATCTTCTATTAATGCTTCTTTAGACGCATCTATATATCGTACAAATTCTTCCAGCCCTTTTTCGGAGAAGAAAGTATCTGTCTTGAATGTTCCATCTTGTTTTACCTGACGACGATCGACCAACGATAGACGAACTCCGGCATTAAGAAAAGCCAGTTCGCGAAGACGTGACGCCAATGTATCATATTTGTACTCTGTTACTACAAATATAGAATCATCCGGCTTGAAAGTTATAATTGTACCTGTATGATCTGTAGTTCCTATTTTTTCTACACCAGTCAGGGGTTTTCCACAAGAATATTCTTGTACATATACATTCCCTTGTTTGTGTACCTCGGCTTTTAGGTATGTAGACAATGCGTTGACACACGACACCCCCACACCGTGAAGACCTCCCGAAACTTTGTAAGTTCCTTTGTCGAATTTACCTCCGGCATGCAAGACTGTAAGAACGACCTCGAGAGCCGATTTCTTCTCTTTAGCCATTATATCCACCGGGATACCACGACCATTGTCTTGTACTGTTATCGAATTATCCTCGTGTATAGTGACTTTGATATCATCACAATATCCGGCCAATGCCTCGTCAATAGAGTTGTCTACAACTTCATACACAAGATGGTGTAATCCTTTTTCGCTTATATCACCGATATACATCGCGGGTCTTTTCCTTACAGCTTCAAGGCCTTCGAGCACTTGAATATTTTGTGCGGAATAAGATTCGCTTGCAATTTTTTGGTTCTCAGTCATATTTATATTTTGCTATTAAATAGGCGAATAATCGCCTGAGGTTTTGCGTTTGAAAAATCTAACAAATATACAGATTTTTATCCACATAAGCAAGAATAGAAGCCATCGTTTTGCTTGCTTATAAATAAAGAAAAGAATCAAAAAATTAACAGTTTTATTTATATAAAAACATGTAAAACCCAATAAAATTCTGATTGCTTTTGTTTTCTTTGTATTCTTCGATATGTCCAATAAATAATTTAACCGAATACGATGAAAAAACAATTCACATTTCTATTTTTTATTTTAAGTATCCTCTTTTCTATAACGAGTTGCTCCGATAAAGACAATGAAGTAGAGGATACGCTCAGTCTATCAAAAAGTCAATTATTTTTTAAAGTTTCAACTGAAAAACAAAGCATTACAATCAAATCAAATACCAAGTGGAAAATTGACAAGAATATTCCCTCATGGTGCACTGTGAGTCCCATGTCTGGAGAGGGCGATGTAACGATTAATGTAGAAGCGAAAGAAAACACGCAAGAGGTTAAGCTTACAACACAGTTGGTTATAAAAACCAAAACAAAAATACAAAAAGTAAGTATACAACAAGAAGCTGCTCCGCCGGCACCTCTCGAAGGGTACTATTTCCCGCTACTGACTATCAATACTAAAAATGGCACACCAATTATATCGAAGGATGACTATATGGACGCAACCATAAAGATAGAATCAAGGGATAATAAAGGGGTTATAAAAGAGATGCTAATGGAAGCTGACACCGAAATAAAAGGTCGTGGGAACAGTACGTGGGGAATGGAAAAGAAACCTTACAAACTGAAACTAAAAGAATCGGCGCAAGTATTGGGCATGCCTAAAAACAAACATTGGGTGTTGCTAGCCAACTACTCGGATAAGACATTGATGCGAAACGAATTGGCATTTGAGATCAGCCGTCGTATGGGATTTGCATGGACTCCACGCATACAGTATGTAGATGTTGTACTTAATGGAGAATATATAGGAAATTACATGCTTGGAGAGCATATACGGGTAGACAAAAACAGGGTCAATATTCCCGAATTGAAAGCAGCAGATACAGATATCACAGGAGGATATCTGCTCGAAATAGATGAGCGAAAAGGAGAACCCGTATGGTTTGAAACACTAGAAGCAAAAATGACATTCTGTGTAAACACACCGGAAGACATACCGGCTAATCAAAAAGAATATATATCAAACTATATCCAAAATATAGAAAACATCATATACGGAAAAAATGATGTAAACCCTATAGAAGAATTACCGAAGTATTTGGATATGAAATCATTCATTGATTATGTATTACTAAACGAATTATCGAAAAACGTTGATGGCAATCTACGCCTAAGTACATTCGTCTATAAAAATAGAGGCGACGATAAGCTATATTTCGGACCGGTATGGGACTATGATATTGCTTTCGGAAATGTAAATTACGACAACTGCGATATGGTATCAGGATGGCATGCACGTGCAAGAGCTCCTTGGTATCAACAATTTTTCTCTCATCCCGAATTTGAAAATATGGTAAAAGACAGGTGGAACGCATTACGTGGCAATGAATTAAGTGATGCAAACATAAATACGTTCATTAACAGCATGGCTGAAAAAATAAATGTATCTCAACATTATAATTTTCAGAAATGGTTAATACTGGATAAGCAAGTCTGGCCTAACCCTATTGTAACTGGAAGTTATCAAGGTGAGGTTAATTATCTTAAGACCTGGATAAAAAACAGATTAAGTTGGATGGATCCACAATTTAAGTAATTAATACGGCATATTATAAACTAAAAAAGAGAAGAGGGAATCCCTTTTCTCTTTTTTATTAAGTACTAACTGGTATGTATCTACCATTTTTTCATAAACCTGTTTATGATTTTCTTCAAACGAAGAAGGTATTTATATTCCTTGTATTTTTCATCTGATATAAAACCATATTTATGCTGTATCATATAGTAATCGGAATAGAAATCGAAATAAGAAGACGATATACCTCCTAATCTGAAATTAGAGATCACAACATCCACTTCTTCGAGCTCTACACCCTTACTTACACATCTACAAATAAAGTCATAATCTGCCAAGACTTTTATAGAAAGATCAAATGCTCCATATTTATTGTAAACCTCTTTAGATACAAAAAATGTAGAGTGAGGCAGTACACTCTCCGATATAAACGAAGCTCCACGGCGTTGCACATTAAAAATCTTATTGTCTTTCCACACGCGCTCTATACCGTATATCATAGAATTGCTCTGATCTACCACTCCGTCAGAAAACTTATTCCACATAACTTCGAGGGTATTATCCTCATACCAATCATCAGAGTTGGTTATCCCGATCAACTTTCCGCTAGCAAGAGATATTCCTTTATTCATCGCATCATAAACACCTTTGTCGGGTTCACTTACTATTCGTACCGTGACTCCTTTCTTTTCGAAGTCAGGGATATAACTCTCTATTTTATCCAGAGTTTGGTCTTTCGATACCGCATCGATGATAATATATTCAAAGTCAGAAAAAGTTTGTCTTAACAAAGCTTCTACTGTTCCATGTAATGTGTTTTCAGAATTGTATGTTGGTGTTATGATAGATATTCTTGGCATATCTAAATTATTTTATTTAAGTCTACGAACAAAGATACATTTTTTTTATAAATGCATTCACCGTTCTATATATATTAAAAAAAGAGATTTCATAATTCTTAAAAAGCCTATACCTGCTTAATTATTTAACATTACGACAGAAACAATCGTGTCGTTTAGACGTTTTAAATATACAGTAGGAATATGCTTGTATACATCATGTGGATAATAAATGCTCTTTTATATTATAAGTTTCAATAGAATTAGCAACCTTGCTAAAACATGAAATAATGAAAACTAAATTATTTGTATACGCCAGTATACTATTCCTCGCCGCTTGGATGTCTTATGGATGTAATGAAAAAGAAACAGATACTTGTCTTACCATATCTGCAAAAGAGATCAACAACAAATCATTTGTAAATGGCGGACAATATCAGATTCTCGATGCTAGTAATAAAGTTGTAGGAACATATACGCTCACTTCCGGAACAATAAATATCTCTAACTTAGCCGTAGGAAAATATGTAGTAGAAGAAATAAGTTCTCCCGATAACTATGATGCCAGCCAAAAACGAATAGAAATTATTCTAAAGTACTCTTGTATCGAAGCTACATTCTCGTATATAGATTCCAAATTGAAAGAAATACCGGAAGAGCAGACCTTGCAATTCATAAATTATCAAGGGCTTATAAACTTAGGGGAATATAATGCTGTGCGTATTGGAGAATATTACTGGATTGATAGGAATTTTTCTCATACAATAAAAAAAGGAAATGGCTTCGAAAACGATATACCTATCACTCAAAACATCTTAAATAAATATCTTGAACGTGTGCGCATCGATCCCCAATATTATCAATTATCGAATATAAACAATTTTGAAAAATACTATGGAAGATATTACAGCTATCCGAGTATAGAATATATGAATAAGTACTGCTTTATGGCTGACGAGAATGGCAATAAAATCGAAGGCTGGAGATTACCTTTTCCTGCTGATTATAGGCAATTATTTGCCATGTCGCCATTCAACACATCGCATGATGCTACTCATACAAATCTTAACGAAAGAGATGTACGTTTCGCATTAAGTAGCATGAATGGAGAGAATCCATTAGCCTTTAATATCTATCAAGGAAATAATAGCCCATATAAAGTTTATTGGTTCGAAAAATCAACAAATATATATGGTTTCAATATGATGCCCGGAGGAGCCCGTCTGAATGGCGACGGCAGATGGTGTAATGGTCTAGGCTCTAATGGTGGCTGCTATGATGATGGGAAAAGAGGTGATATCTATCATCTATTCTATACTGTTTACTTATCTGTACAAAACACAAATAATACTTTTGGGTATGTAGGCATACATGATTATATAACTAGCAAAGAGTATGAATCATATCACTATCTCAATGTACGTTGGTGCAGGCCATTAACAGATATAGAGCTAGGCTATAAATTATATATCAATAAAGAGAAGACAGATATAAAGAAATTAGATCTTAAAGACTCACCTCCGGAAGGATATACAGAATTACCTCGCGGTTATACTCGTGGATTTTATGTACAATATATATTAAACAACCCCAATACAAAATTAACTGTATCTGACATTGTGAACTATGCTAAAAATGTTCAGGACAATTATGTCTCCGATAATCGTAACAACTCGAATATAATTTTGTAAAAAGCATGTATGCGTCATATTATTTTTTCTAAACAAAAAGGAGAGCTATAATAGGCTCTCCTCTTCTTATGCTGTTTATCTTTTGTGTACTTGTATAAATAACAAAAGTCCGCATACAGTTTCATGTATACGGACTTTGCTTAAAACGGCGGTAACCTACTCTCCCACTTTTACGCAGTACCATCGGCACGACCGGGCTTAACTTATCTGTTCGGAATGGGAAGAGGTGGAGCCCCGGTGTTATAACCACCTGAATATCGTTACTGCTGAATCTCTTGTCGGGTAAGTTCCGACCTGCACGAAT
>NZ_JAIXHZ010000050.1:0-17766 GCF_043392705.1 Dysgonomonas sp. Shenzhen-Wh21 | reverse complement strand
AAAGGTGACAAAAGTGACACATTTTACTTCCCTTTATCTTGTCACTTTTTCTACTTCAGTATTCGTAAATATTATTTGTGGAAAGCTTGTATATAATAAGATAATAGTTGTGTGTAAAAATGAAAAATCCTCACTGACATCACGTCTGCGAGGATCTAGATCAACTAAAAAAACTATCCAATAGAAAAGTTATGCCAAACAAAGTGTATTAATACTTTTCTTTTGTCTCTTGCTGTATCTGTTGCATTGTTCACAGACACTATATCCTAATAATATTCCTAATATAAAATCTTCTTCAGGTGTTAATAAGTTCAACGGTTTGTCTCCACATATTGCGTTGGCTACTAAGAGGCATTCCTCTTTGCCGAAAAAGACATTTATATTACCGTTTTTCAGATGGCTTATTTTATAATTAATCGAGTTTTTTCCCAATTTCCATCTGACTTTATCTTCATATTCTCCGGGTAGTGTACACAGTACTAAGCTGCGCACCCCTTTTTTGTATTCGTAAATCAGGTGAAAGAAAACACGCATATTGATTTACTTTGTTAAATTGCTTTTTTAAGGTCTTCTGTCCAAATTGCAATGCGTTGATCTGTAAGGTTCGACTCGTTGTCGTTATCGATGAGCAAACCAATAAATTCGCCATCAACAACAGATTCAGAACTGTCGAAAGTATATCCCTCTGTGCTTACCTTACCGATTAGCTGGCAACCTTTACTCTTTATTACACTGTATATTTTTGATAAGGCGTCGCCAAATGTATCGCTATACGAAGATGAATCACCACATCCAAACAGGGCTACTTTTTTGCCATTCAGATCGGCAGCCTTTACTTTGTCGATATAGTACTCCCAATCGTCTTGAAGGTCACCTAATCCTAATGTTGAAGAACCGAATAATATTACATCGTAAGCTGAAAAGTCTGTATTCGCCTTTGCTACATCATGTAAGTCAGCCTTGCTTACTTCCAGTTTTTTTGCTATTTCTTCCGCTACTTCTTGTGTATTGCCTGTTGTTGAGCCGTAGTATATTCCTATTTTTGACATTCTGATAAATTTAAAATGATTAAATATCTAATTTTCTGTTTACAAAGTAATAACAACCAAGAAATGTATACAATACCAAGTAATAATGATATTTATGTCATTTTTTCATTATTTATGAGTAGGAATCATCGGATGATGGAAGATTATCAGTTATATAAACAAAAAAAAGCAGCCTGATACTCAGACTGCTTTCTCTATGTTTTAAACTTGTTTCTTAAGCTTCTGCTTTAGGAAGTACAGAAACAAATGATCTGTCGTTTCTTTTTTTGCGGAAAACCACTGTACCATCTACAAGAGCAAATAATGTATGGTCTTTACCAATACCTACATTTTCTCCCGGATGATGAGTCGTTCCTCTCTGACGAACTATGATGTTTCCTGCTTTTACAACTTCTCCACCAAATGCTTTAACGCCCAATCGTTTACTTTCCGATTCACGGCCGTTTTTCGAACTACCTACACCTTTCTTGTGTGCCATTGTCTTCTGTTTTTAACTGATTAAGCAATAATTTCTTTTACTATAACTTCTGAAAATTGTTGACGGTGACCGTTTAGTTTACGGTGTCCTTTTCTTCTTTTCTTGTGGAAAATAAGAACTTTATCACCTTTTGCTTGAGAAACAACCTCAAGAACTACTTTTGCGCCATTTACAGTCGGTGTACCTACTGTTACTGTGCCGCCGTTGTCAACTAATAATACTTTATCGAACTCAACTGTTGAGCCATTTTCTGCATTGATTCTATGAACAAACAACTTTTGGTCTTTTTCAACTTTCATTTGTTGTCCTTGAATGTCTACAATTACGTACATCTGTTTTGTTATTTACAGGTTATGTGCCTGAGGCGAACCGTTTTATATACAGTTTCTTGTTAGCCTATTAGCAATCGGGTGGCAAAGATAATTAATCTCTACTAAAAAATAAAATATTTGTGGAAAAGATTATCGTATTTCTTTGATTTTTAATTCACCTGTCAAGTCATTAGGGATTGTTGCGGGATCTACTCCCATGATGGTAACGATGTTTCTAATGTCTTGTGAGGTTACTTTACGGTAAGTAGTGAGGGTGTTGGGCGTTATAAGATATTTACTAGCCGCTGTGCCTCCATGCAATGAACTTTGTATAAATATAGAGTCTCCTTTAACCTCGTATGCGTCGGTAGACTCACTGATAAGTCCGTCAGAGCCCGAAGATCCTTTTTTTCTGATTGTAGTTTTTACATTTAATTCAGTAAAAGCTCTGGTTGTTTGATTCTCTTTTAAGTCCAGACTGAAAACAGTATTTAGCATATTGTCAAAGTTGGAATCGGATGTTTTTATTGTCTGCTCGCGCATTAGCCATTCGCCCTGTAAGGTTACAGCTTCCACCTCGTTGTCTCCGCATGATGTCATCAAAGTGCAGGTGGTCAGTAAAATTGTAAAGGATAGTATGAAATTCTTCATTGTAATGTGTTCGTTATGCAAATATTTGTGGTGCAAATATATACATATTTTACTTAATTATATATAGCTCACGCTTTTTATAAGATTTTAAAACCGAAATTAACAAAAGTGTTTAGTTTGTTGTATTTTTAGTTTCGTTGTCATAATGAGATTTAATAGTGTTTTTTTATTAACAAAAAGTCTTATTTATTTTTTATTTACGAATAAAATGATATAAATTTGCCAGACTGTTCAAATTTTAAACAAAACAGGTGATAAATATATGTGTGGATTTGTAGGAGCTTTTGATTTAATACAAGATATAAGCGTTTTGCGGGGGCAAGTTCTTCGTATGGCAAAAAAAATCCGTCACCGTGGTCCGGATTGGTCAGGGATATATTGTGGTGAGAAATCTATTCTTGCTCACGAAAGATTGTCTATTGTAGGAGTAGACTCTGGTAAACAACCTCTTTATAGCAAAGATGGTAATTTGGTTTTGGCTGTCAATGGTGAGATCTACAATCACAAAGAAATAAGAAGTCGCTATCCCGACTACGAATTTCTTACACATTCAGACTGCGAAGTAATTCTGGCTTTGTATAAAGATAAAGGGGTTGGTCTCTTTGAAGATTTAAATGGCATCTTTGCTTTTGCGCTTTATGATGTTGAAAATGATATTTGTCTTATTGGGCGTGACCATATGGGTATAATTCCTCTTTATATGGGGTATGACGATCACGGACAATTTTATGTGGCAAGCGAATTAAAGGCTTTGGAAGGTGTTTGTCCCAACGTGCAGGAATTCTTACCTGGTTATTATATGTGTAGTGTCGAGGGGAATGAATTGAAACGTTGGTATAAACGTGACTGGATGGAGTATGACAATGTAAAAGATAATGAATCTGATGAAAATGAATTGAGAGTAGCTTTAGAGAGCGCTGTGCATCGTCAATTGATGTCGGATGTTCCTTATGGTGTTTTACTTTCAGGGGGATTGGATTCGTCTATAATATCAGCTATTGCAAAACGATATGCAGCTCGTAGAATAGAGGATGATAACCAGACCGAAGCTTGGTGGCCTCAATTGCATTCATTTGCTGTTGGGTTGAAAGATTCTCCGGACTTGGTGGCCTCAAAAAAGGTGGCAGAATATATCGGAACGGTGCATCATGAAATAAATTTCACGGTCGAAGAGGCTCTTGACGCTCTCAGCGATGTGATTTATCATATCGAAACCTATGATGTTACTACCGTTCGCGCATCTACCCCTATGTATTTGTTGGCTCGTTTTATAAAATCGATGGGAGTGAAAATGGTGCTTTCCGGCGAAGGTGCAGATGAATTGTTTGGTGGTTACTTATATTTTCATAAAGCTCCCGATGCAAAGGCCTTTCATGAAGAAACTGTACGGAAGTTGGATCGATTGCATTTGTACGATTGCTTGCGTGCAAATAAGTCGTTGGCTGCATGGGGTGTAGAGGGGCGTGTGCCTTTTCTTGATAAAGAATTTATGGACGTTGCTATGCGTTTAAATCCTCAGGATAAAATGTGTGGTAATGGTAAAATAGAAAAATATATATTAAGAAAAACATTTCAGGATTATTTGCCTGAAAGTGTTGCTTGGAGGCAAAAAGAGCAATTTTCTGACGGAGTTGGCTACAATTGGATAGACTCGTTGAAGGAAATGGCTGAAAAGAAAGTTTCGGATAAGCAAATGATGCATGCTTCGGAGCGTTTTCCGATCAATCCTCCAATGTCAAAGGAAGAGTATTGGTATCGTACAATGTTTGAAGAACATTTTCCATCAGCTTCGGCTGCTCATACGGTTCCGTCCGTTCCGTCCGTCGCCTGTAGTACGGCTGTGGCACTGGAGTGGGATGCGTCTTTCAAGAATAGAGTTGATCCGTCAGGTAGGGCGGTGAAGGCTGTTCATGCAGAAGCGTATGATAAATAATATATTTTAAGGAGGCGGTTGCCTCCTTTTTGTTTTATTCTTATCCGTAAAATAAGAGAAATGAAAAACAATTGATTATCGTGATTGTTTTTATTTCGAAATTAAGTTTTGATTCGAGCGGAATAGTGGCATATAGTTGAAAAGCGTGTTGTGTGAGAAGTATTTTGTTGCAGAATTTTTGTAAAGAGCATTAAAGAGACGTGATATTAAATATAAACCTATCATTTGTAAATCAATTAAACCTTCATAATGTCTTTATGTTTTGTTTTTAAGTTGAAAATAAAACAAAAAGATTTTTTTGTTTTATTAAAGATGAAAAAATGTTATGGATTTCTTGCAAAAACGAATAATTTGTATGAAATTTGTCCCTTGAAAAGATAAAGTAAAAAAGACGAAATATAGAGGATGAAGAAGTTGAAATTCACCAAAATGCACGGCGCGGGCAATGATTATATCTATATGAACGGATTTGTTCAGGAGATAGAAAATCCTTCAGCATTAGCAATCCGCCTTAGCAATCGTAATTTTGGTATTGGCTCGGATGGTTTAGTGCTTATATTGCCATCTGAGAATTCAGATTTTAGAATGCAGATGTTCAATTCCGATGGTTCTGAAGCCGAGATGTGTGGTAATGCTTCTCGTTGTGTAGGGAAATATGTATATGACAACGGATTGACAACAAAAAAGGAAATTGCGCTGGAAACAAAAGCCGGCGTTAAATATATAACTTTACTGGAAGGAGACGAAAAAGCTCGTAAGGTGACAGTGGATATGGGTGAGCCGATCCTTGATCCTGTGCAAATTCCGGTGAAGGTGGATAAAGAACCTGTACTTAATTTCCCGTTGGATATCGATGGCAAAATGTGGGAAATATCTTGCGTATCGATGGGGAACCCTCATGCGGTTGTTTTTACAACAGGAATAAAAGAGCTTGATTTGCCTGTAATAGGACCTAAATTTGAAAAACATCCAATATTCCCTCGAAAAACAAATACTGAGTTCATTGAAGTCGTTGATCGCAAAACGTTGAATATGCGAGTGTGGGAACGTGGGGCAGGAGAGACTCTGGCTTGTGGTACAGGAGCCTGTGCTGCGGCTGTTGCTGCCATCCTGAACGGATATTGCGACCGTAAAATAACGATTCACCTGATAGGCGGAGATCTCGAGATAGAATGGGATGAGCAAAATAATCACGTGTATATGACCGGTGAGGCTGTGACAGTTTTTGAAGGAGAGATTTTTTAATGCTGCGGCCATATAACAGAAGAACCCGAAATTATTAATATATAAAAATGGCATTCATAAACGAAAATTATACTAAACTACCGGGAAGTTATTTGTTCTCGGATATTGCAAAAAAAGTAAATGAATTTAAGGCCGCCCATCCTGAAGCCAATGTTATTCGTTTGGGAATCGGTGATGTTACAAAACCTCTACCTTCGGCGATAATAAACGCAATGCATGCCGCTGTAGATGAAATGGCGAATGCATCTACTTTTAGAGGATACGGACCTGAACAAGGGTACGACTTTTTGGTAAATACAATTGTAGAAAATGATTATAAAGCACGTGGCTTGGATATTTCTGCTGACGAAATATTTGTAAGCGATGGCTCTAAAAGTGATACAGGTAATATAGGAGATATTCTTGGTCTTGATAATATTGTTGCTGTTACAGACCCTGTTTATCCTGTTTACGTAGATACAAACGTAATGGCTGGCCGTGCGGGTGAGTTGCAGGCAAATGGCAAATGGAATAAGCTTGTTTATATTCCATGTACATCAGAGAATGACTTTATTCCGTCATTGCCGACAGAGAAAGTAGACATCGTTTACTTGTGTTATCCTAACAACCCTACAGGTACTACTTTGACGAAAGATCAATTGAAAGTATGGGTTGATTATGCTCTCCAAAATAAGGTGCTTATCCTATTTGATGGTGCTTACAAAGAATTTATTACCGAAAGTGATGTTCCTCATAGTATATACGAGATAGAGGGGGCACGAGAAGTGGCTATCGAGTTTCGTAGTTTCTCCAAAACTGCCGGATTTACAGGTACTCGTTGTGCTTATACGGTTGTGCCTAAAACTGTGATGGGATACACCAAAACCGGAGAAAAGATTTCTTATAATAAATTGTGGAACAGACGCCATACTACTAAGTTTAACGGTGTTCCATATATTATTCAACGTGCAGCCGAGGCTTGTTTTTCTGCCGAAGGTAAAAAGCAGATAAAAGATATCATCAACTATTATATGAATAATGCAAAGATCATTCGTGAGGGTCTCGCTTCCGAAGGATTGCAAGTATATGGTGGTGTAAACTCTCCTTATATTTGGGTAAAAACTCCAAAAGGAATGACTTCGTGGGGATTCTTCGATTATCTATTGAATGATCTACATGTTGTAGGAACTCCCGGTGTTGGTTTTGGCCCTAGTGGAGAAGGCTATTTAAGGTTAACGGCGTTTGGTACTTTAGAAAATACCAAAGAGGCTGTTGGTCGATTAAAAAAGATTTCTATTTGATAAATCCTATATAAACTCAATAAAAGTAAATTTATGACAAAGTTACGTTTTAAAGCAGTAGCACTGGCCTCAGAGCGAAAGCCTCTTGAGGTAGAGAAACCTAAAAGTAAAACTTCAGAGTATTACGGGGAAAAGGTGTTCAATCGTAAAGCTATGACCAAATATCTTTCGAAAGAAACTTTTAAAGCGCTTAATGATGCAATTGAAAAAGGACAATCTGTAAATCGTAATCTGGCAGAGCATGTTGCAGCCGGAATGCGTATGTGGGCTCTGGAAAATGGTGTAACACACTATACTCACTGGTTTCATCCGTTGACAGACGGTACTGCCGAAAAGCATGATGCTTTTGTTGAACATGATGGTAATGGTGGACTGATTGAAGAATTTGAAGGAAAGCTTCTTGCTCAGCAAGAGCCTGATGCTTCAAGTTTTCCGTCGGGAGGCCTTCGTAATACATTCGAAGCCCGTGGTTATTCTGCTTGGGATCCATCATCTCCTGCATTTATTGTAGGTGAAACATTGTGTATTCCTACTATCTTTATCTCATATACAGGTGAGGCTCTTGACTATAAGACTCCTTTGCTTAAAGCTCTTGCTGCGGTAGATAAAGCTGCAACAGGTGTAGTTCAGTATTTTAATGAAGATGTAACAAAGGTAATATCTAACCTTGGATGGGAACAGGAGTATTTCCTTGTTGACGAAGACTTGTTTATGGCTCGTCCAGACTTGGCTTTGACAGGAAGGACCTTGATGAGTCACGAAAGTGCAAAAAATCAGCAGTTGGAAGACCACTACTTTGGTTCAATCCCTGAACGTGTTCAACGTTTTATGAAAGAGCTTGAGTACGAAGCATATGCTTTGGGTATTCCTGTAAAAACTCGTCACAACGAAGTAGCTCCAAATCAGTTTGAGCTGGCTCCTATATATGAAGAATGTAATCTTGCTGTAGACCACAACCTTTTGGTTATGTCTGTAATGGATAAGGTGGCGCGTAAGCACTCTTTCCGTATCTTATTCCACGAAAAACCATTCAAAGGAATCAACGGTTCGGGTAAGCATAACAACTGGTCTCTAGCTACTAATACAGGAATCAACCTTCTTTCTCCGGGTAAGGATAAAGTTGAAAACCTTCGTTTTATAACATTTGTGGTGAATATCTTGGCTGCTGTTTATAAGAATAACGGCTTGTTGAAAGCTTCAATATCTTCAGCTACAAATGCTCACCGTCTTGGTGCAAACGAAGCTCCTCCTGCTATCATATCGGTATTCTTGGGTACTCAGGTTAGCGATATTCTTGATAAGTTTGAGAAGAGTTCTGTAAAAGATGCTATCGTTGTTGACAACAAAAAGCAGATTAGCTTGGGTGTAGGTCAAATTCCTGAAATCCTTTTGGATAATACAGACCGTAACCGTACTTCTCCATTCGCATTCACAGGAAACCGATTCGAGTTCCGTGCTGTGGGTTCTTCTGCTAACTGTGCTTCTGCTATGACAGCCTTGAATGCTTCTGTTGCAGAACAGCTAAGAGTGTTTAAAGACGAAGTTGACGCACTAATCAGTAAAGGTAAATCGAAAGAAGAGGCTCTTTACGAAGTATTGAAGAAATATATCAAAGAATCTCGTTCTATCCGTTTCAATGGTAATGGATATAGCGAAGAATGGAAAGCAGAAGCTAAAAAACGTAAATTGGATTGCGAAACAAGCGTTCCTATTATCTATGATAGCTATACTTCAAAACAAAGCATCAAAACATTTGCTGGTATTTTATCTGAAGTAGAGCTTCATGCTCGTAACGAGGTGAAGTGGGAAATGTACACAAAGAAAATCCAGATAGAATCGCGTGTATTAGGTGATTTGGCTTTAAATCATATTATTCCTGTAGCGATTTCATACCAATCTATATTGTTGACAAATGTTTCTAAGCTAAAAGACATCTCTGATGACTACAAGACTCTTGGTGCAGAGCAAATCCGTTTGATAGAAAAAGTATCTACGCATGTAAATGCCGTGAACGCAAAAGTTCATGAAATGATAGATGCTCGTAAAGCGGCTAATAACATTGAGAGTGAACGTGAGAAAGCTGTTGCTTATCATGATAATGTAGCTCCGTATTTGGACGAAATCCGCTATCATATCGACAAGCTTGAATTGATTGTTGATAATGAAATGTGGCCATTGGCTAAATATAGAGAATTATTGTTTATACGATAATTAAACATTATAAAGAAAAGAAGTCCCGATCTCTAACGAGTCGGGATTTCTTTTTTTTATACAGACTTTGATATTGTGAGTATAAATATGAAATAAAACAAGCTGAATTATTTATTTCGGGGTCTTTAATTTGTTTCTTTTTATGTTCTTTTGTTAAATAAAATCGATTAAATATAGATTTTTTATTAAAAATGTGCATTTTTAAATCAAAAAGAAAATTTATTAAAGCGAAATTCGTACATTTGTCATTGTAAATAAATTAGGATAGAACCCGAAAATTCTTTCATTCACATATCAACTATTGACTATGCAAGATTTAAGATCAGCAATACAGCACGGACTATATGACCCAAACTACGAACACGATGCGTGTGGGGTAGGTATGGTGTTGCATATGAAGGGTGCAAAATCACATGCTATCGTTGAGAATGGTCTCCGTGTATTGGAGAACATGACTCACCGTGGAGCAGAAAACGCCGATAATAAAACCGGTGATGGTGCCGGTATTATGTTACAAATACCGCACGAGTTTATACTTCTACAGGGGATACCTGTCCCCGAGAAAGGGCACTACGGAACCGGATTGGTCTTCTTGCCGAAAGGTGAGGCTGAGATGGAATCGTGTATGATAACTCTCACGCAATATATAGATAAGGAAGGCTTGAAGCTTTTGGCTGTTCGCGATGTACCTGTCAATAGTGAAATATTGGGAGAGATGGCAAAGTCGAATGAGCCTCATATAAAACAAATATTTGTACTCGGAGAAGAAGGCCTTTCTCAGGATGAATTAGAGCACAAACTCTATTTACTCCGTAAGAAAATAGAAAAAGAAATATTCAACTCTAAAATATTCTCATTAGAGACTAAGCGAGCTTTCTATATTGTAAGCTTGTCTACAAAGCGCCTTATATATAAAGGTATGTTGTCGTCTGAGCAGCTGAGGCATTATTATCCCGATTTGCTGAACCCGCATCTGACAAGTGCTATTGCTTTGGTGCACTCACGTTTCAGTACCAACACCTTCCCTACATGGGATTTGGCACACCCCTTCCGTATGGTGGCTCATAATGGTGAGATCAATACGATAAAGGGGAATCGCTTGTGGATGGAAGCTCGTGAGAGCATCTTGAAATCAGATTTACTAGGGAATATCAACGACTTATGGCCAATTGTTCAGCCATTTATGAGTGATAGTGCGTCATTCGATAATGTATTGGAATTCCTTGTCATGTCAGGGAAATCCTTGCCTCATGCAATGGCAATGATGGTTCCTGAATCGTGGAACGATCAGAATCCGATATCTGACGACTTGAAAGCTTTCTATGAATACCATAGCTTGTTTATGGAGCCTTGGGATGGTCCGGCTACACTATTGTTCTCGGATGGACGTTATGCCGGAGGACTGTTAGACCGTAATGGTCTGCGCCCTGCCCGTTATTTAATAACTCATAACGACGTTATGGTCGTTGCTTCCGAAATGGGAGTATTACCATTTGAGCCATCCGAAATAAAGGAAAAAGGTCGCCTTCGTCCCGGTAAAATACTAATGGTAGATACCGAAAAAGGAACAATACAATATGATGCAGAGCTGAAAGAAAACCTTGCAAAAGCATATCCTTATCGTGAATGGCTATCTAAGAACCGTATTTCATTGGATGACATATCTTCGGGGCGTGCACCAAAATATAGCGTGGATAACTACGATAAGCTGCTGAAAGTTTTTGGATACTATAAAGAAGATATAGAAAAGATAATGACACCAATGGCTGTGGAAGGCAAAGAGCCTACTGCATCCATGGGAAATGATGCGCCTGTCGCTGTTTTATCAAACAAGCCACAGCGTTTATTTACATATTTCCGCCAATTATTTGCTCAGGTAACAAATCCGCCGATCGACCCTATTCGTGAGGAACTGGTGATGTCTCTTGCCGGATATATCGGTTCACTTCATAAAAATATACTCGAACCAATGCCGGAACACACCAAGATGGTTGGGCTATCGAATCCTTTTTTATCAAACAGAGAGCTAGATTTGCTAGTGCATCTTGGATATAAAGGCTTTAAGGCGGAAATCATACCGATGCTATTCGACCCTAAACAAGGTGGAGCCGGACTGGAAAAAGCGATAGAACAAATGTGCCGCAATGCAGAAAAAGCTGTGGATAGCGGTAGTAACTATATAGTACTTAGCGATAGAGGAGTAAATCCGGATAATGCCGCTATTCCTTCATTATTGGCTGTGTCGGCAGTTCATCATTATCTGATCGAACGCCGCAAACGTATGCAAATAGATATAGTGGTAGAATCGGCAGAACCACGTGAGGTGATGCACTTCGCTTTATTATTTGGTTATGGTGCTAATGCCGTGAATCCATATTTGGCTTTAGCTGTGATAGAAGATCTTGTTAAAAAAGGAGATATTCACTTAGATTTTCACACTGCGATGAAGAACTATGTGAAGTCTATAAACAAAGGCTTGTTGAAGACCATGTCCAAGATGGGTATCTCTACACTGAAAAGCTATATTGGTGCTCAGATATTCGAAGCTGTGGGAATCAGTACCGGAGTTATTGATAAGTACTTTAAAGGGACTACGTCTAAGATCGAAGGTATTGATATTAATGACATAGCGAGCGATACAATCGAGGCCTTTTATGAGGCTTTTGAGAGTGACTTTATCGATCCGTCACTAGTAAGTCAGGGCATATACGCATGGCGTCGCAATGGTGAATATCACGCATGGAACCCTGAAACGATAATGAATCTTCAGATGGCTACACGTTTGGGTAGCTATAAGAAGTTTAAAGAATATACCGACTCTATTGATAAAAAAACGGAAAAGATATTTTTGCGTGATTTCTTAGATTTTGATCCATCTAAGAATCCGATTGATATTTCGGAGGTAGAACCTGTATCCGCTATTACAAAACGCTTTGTGACAGGAGCCATGTCTTTTGGTTCTATCAGTCGTGAAGCTCATGAGGCAATGGCTGTAGCGATGAATGCTATCGGCGGTAAAAGTAATACCGGAGAGGGCGGTGAGTTGCCCGAACGTTTTGCAACCAATGCCCGTTCTTCTATCAAGCAAGTTGCTTCCGGTCGCTTTGGTGTTACAACAGAGTATTTGGTTAATGCAGATGAATTGCAAATAAAAATAGCTCAGGGTGCAAAACCCGGAGAAGGAGGACAGTTACCGGGCTTTAAGGTTGATAAGATCATTGCTAAGACTCGTCACTCAATCCCCGGAATCTCTCTGATCTCGCCACCTCCTCATCACGATATATATTCAATCGAGGATTTGGCTCAATTGATATTTGACCTCAAAAACGTAAATCCTGCTGCTCAGATTAGTGTGAAATTGGTATCCGAGAGTGGTGTGGGTACAATTGCTGCGGGTGTTGCCAAAGCTAAAGCGGATCGCATCGTTATCAGCGGATGTGAAGGTGGTACAGGAGCAAGTCCTGCAAGTTCGATTAAGCATGCTGGTCTTCCTTTAGAAATTGGTTTAGCGGAGGTTCAACAAACTTTAGTCCTGAATGGGCTTCGCGGTCAGGTGTATCTACAAACAGACGGTCAGCTAAAAACCGGACATGATATCATTGTTGCGGCAATGCTTGGGGCTGAAGAGTTTGGCTTTGCAACAAGCGCTTTGATTGTATTGGGATGTATAATGATGCGCAAGTGTCACTTAAATACATGTCCTGTAGGTGTTGCTACACAAAACGAAGAGCTTAGGAAGAAGTTTATGGGGCGTAGCGAGTATCTTATCAATTATTTCAACTTCTTAGCAGAAGAAGTACGTGAACATTTGGCTGCTTTAGGGGTGAAATCGCTTGATGAGGTGGTAGGGCGTGCCGATTTGTTGAAATATATGAAGAGTGATGCAAATAAGAAAGTTGAAAAACTAGATTTGTCTCGTTTGATGTATTTTCCTGTAGAAGCAAAAGAAAATGCGATTCATCATATAAAAAATCAGGAACATAAGTTGGATGATGCGCTCGATATTTCATTGATCACCACCTCTCGTATGGCTATCGATAAAGCTATGCCAACGGTAATGACCAAAACAATAAAGAATACGAATCGTACTGTGGGAGCGATGCTTTCGGGTGAGATTGCAAAGAAATATGGCAATGCGGGTCTTCCTGAAGATACTATACAATTTACATTCACAGGTTCGGCCGGACAAAGTTTTGGCGCATTTCTTGCGCATGGTGTAACCTTCAAGTTGGAAGGTGATGCAAATGACTATGTAGGTAAGGGTTTGTCGGGTGGTAAGATTATCATCGTGCCTCCAGCAACATCCACATTTAAGCCTGAGGAAAATATCATTGCAGGTAATACATTGCTATATGGTGCTACATCGGGCGAAATATACATTAACGGACGAGTAGGGGAACGTTTCTGCGTGCGTAATAGTGGAGCTGTTGCTGTTGTTGAGGGTGCAGGAGACCACTGTTGTGAATATATGACAGGAGGCCGTACTGTAGTACTCGGCAAAACAGGACGAAACTTTGCTGCCGGTATGAGTGGCGGCGTGGCTTATGTATATAATATAGATGAAGATTTTGATTACTATTGCAATATGCAAATGGTAGAGTTGACACTGATAGAAGATACTTACGATAGCCGTGAACTTCGTCAGTTGATAACCAACCATTATAACTATACAAATAGTCCTCTGGCTAAATATATTCTTGATAACTGGAATGCCGAAGTGGAGAAATTTATGAAAGTGACTCCGATCGAGTATAAGAAAGTATTGCAAGATGAAAAATTGGAAGCTATTAAGAAAAAAATAGCACAGGTAGAATTTGATTATTAAAAGGAGGAGTACGAATCATGGGAAATCCAAAAGCATTTTTAACAGTAAAAAGAAAAGACGCAGGATATCGTCCTGCTCAGGAACGTATCCTCGACTTTGGTGAAGTAGAACAAACACTAAATAGTGAAGATAGACGTGAACAAGCGTCGCGCTGTATGGACTGTGGCATTCCTTTTTGCCACTGGGGATGTCCACTGGGAAATAAGATGCCTGAATGGCAAGAATATATATATAAGGGAAATTGGAAACTGGCAGCAGAAGTGTTGATGCAGACAAACGACTTTCCTGAGTTTACAGGGCGTATTTGTCCCGCACCATGTGAAAAATCGTGTGTGCTCTCTATACACCGTGCACCTGTAACTATCCGTGAAAATGAAGCATCGGCTCTTGAGCACGCTTTTGGGGAAGGATTTATTCAACCTAAAGTTCCGGCTCATCGTACGGGTAAAAAAGTAGCCGTGATAGGCTCCGGTCCCTCAGGTCTTGCTGTTGCTAATCAGCTAAATCAGAAAGGTCATGAAGTAACAGTGTATGAGAAGAACTCTCATATCGGAGGTTTACTTCGTTTCGGTATTCCTGACTTTAAACTGAATAAAAATATAATCGATCGCCGATTGAAGCTAATGGAGGCTGAGGGTGTTAAGTTTGTAGTAAATACAGAGATTGGAAAAGATGTGAAAGGAAAAGATATCTTGAAAGATTATGATGCTGTATGTGTGGCTATAGGCTCGCAAGTGCCTCGTAATCTTCCCGTCGAAGGGCGTGAGCTGAAAGGTGTTTACTATGCTATGGAATACCTTACAGCGCAGAATAAGTTGATCGCAAAAGAATCTGTTCCGGCCGATCAGGTGATTGATGCCAAAGGTAAGAATGTACTTGTTATTGGTGGTGGTGATACGGGTTCAGACTGTATCGGTACAGCGAATCGTCAGGGTGCAGCGAATGTATTGCAAATAGAAATATTACCTAAGCCCGCAAAGCTGGAAGAAATAGAAAATCCTTGGCCTAATCCATTTCCAGTAGTACTGAAAACTTCTTCTTCTCACATGGAGGGTTGCGAGCGTCGTTGGGCGTTGAATACTAAACGCTTTATAGGAGAGGATGGTAAGCTGACAGCCGTGGAACTTGTAGAAGTGGCTTGGGAGAAAGACGAAAATGGTCGCCATGTTATGAAAGAAGTTGGACCGTCTGAGATTCATAAAGTAGATCTTGTATTTCTTGCCCTTGGCTTTGTTCATCCTATACAAGAAGGCTTACTGCAAGAGTTGGATATAAAAACCGATGATGTTCGCCGTAATGTAATGACAGATAAGAATCGGGCTACAAATATATCAAAGGTCTTTGGAGCAGGAGATTGCGTAAGCGGTCAATCTCTAGTGGTAACAAGCATCGCATCAGGGCGCAAGACAGCTCAGCATATTGATGAGTTCTTGAGTTCAAAATAGGCATTGTTAATAATCGTTTAAAATTAGGGATGTGCATCTTTTTTTGTTAAAAATGAGGATAAGACTCTGTAAGTAATCTTACCTTTATATCAGCAAAATTATAGACATGACACAAATTAACTCTATTATTAATTAAAATTCCTAATTATGAACAAAAAACTTATTTGCTTATTGATGTTTGTTTTTTCATTAAGTCTTGCTTTTACAGCTTGTAGCGATGATGACGATGATAAAGTAGATTATGCTAAGGAAGTAGCTGGTACTTATACTGGCTCATTAACATTGAAAATACCTGTGATGGAGATTGATGAAACTATTGCAGATAAAAAAATAGAATTGACGAGAATTTCCGACAATAAGGTAAATCTTAAACTTAAGGAATTTTCATATGGTACATTAACTTTAGGAGATATTCCTGTCGATGAAATTACTGTAACAAAGGATGGAAGTACTTATAAACTCGCAGATACATCAAAAAACATTGATTTGTTAGGAGGTCTTATGACCGCAACTGTTGCGATTTCTTCATCTACAGTAAAAGATGGTAAGCTAAATATGACCATTAAAGTAAACAATGTTAAGCAGGGTGGAAATGACATGCAATTAGGTGATATGAATATTGCATATTCAGGTTCAAAATAAAATAGAATCTTGTTAATTAATCTTTTTATTATACTTAGAAGGCGGTTTCTGGAGACAGAAATCGCTTTTGTTTTTAATAATTTTCTATCTTTATGTCAAGAACTTATTAATGTTATGTTTAGAGTAGTTGGCAGATGTGTTTCTGTTTTTATATTACTGGTTGTCTTATTATCTTCCTGTGGTACACAAAAACCACAAGGCAAACTTTTATACGATCCTCGTGAGGTGGCAGAGCTTTCCTCTAAACTGGGTATTAGATTAAGTAATATTGATAAAGATGATGATCGTAATATGCCTCTCTATGCTGAAGTTTCCCAGTGGTTGGGGGTTCCGTATCGTTATGCAGGGTTATCGAGGAGAGGACTAGACTGTTCCGGTTTTGCTTATCTTATTTATCAGAAAGTATATCGGAAATCAATACCTCGTTCTACGACAGATCAGTCGAAAATGAAAATGCATAATGTATCTAAAGGTGGTTTAGAGGCGGGCGACTTCGTCTTTTTTGCTACCTCCGGTAGAAATAAAATAAGCCATGTCGGTATTTATTTAAAAGATGGTTGCTTTATTCATGCCTCTACGTCCAATGGGGTAATAGTAAGCCATCTGGATGAGGAATATTATAAACGCACATGGAAGAAAGGCGGTAGATTAAAAAAATAGCTCACCAGAACTTAAAATTCTATAAAACTTTTGCTAAGTTCCTGTCTCTTTAGACTGAATTTCCTATTTTTATTCGGCTAAAAAATAAAACAGCATGTCAATTTCGAAACGGATACTAGGAATATCAACATTTTTGCTAATGTGCTCCATGGCTTTTACGCCGGTTTCTGCTGTTACACCAAAGAAATCAAAAGCAGGGAAAAAGAAATCAAAAACGAGTGTATCTCATACTCCCAAATCGGTGAAAGTGGTACAGTCTTCACAAAATATGTCTGTAACAACAAATACTGGGGATAAGGTTTCCTTACCGGTATTTGATAAAATATTTGAGAATTCTAAATATAATGTGCCAAGTTCAGACGCTTTGTTAGCTGACGCAGGTGCTAGTGCTGCAGTCTCTATGGAAGTAATGAGGCGCAGAATGATAGAACAAAAAGAAATGCAAGAGCTTTCTTCTCAATTAGGAATATCGATTAAAAATCCTGATAATTTAGATTTGTATCGTGAGGTAGCCGATTGGCTGGGCACACGTTATCGCAGAGGTGGTATGAGCCGCAAAGCAGTAGACTGTTCCGGTTTTACAAATATTATATATAAAACTGTATTTGGACAACAGTTGGATAGAGTTAGTACAACAATAGCAAAGAATGTAAAAGAAACAATCACCAATAAAGAGGATTTAGAACCGGGTGATATGGTGTTTTTCTCTACTTTCAAAAAGAAATATATTAATCATGTAGGAGTATATATCGGCGATGGTAAATTTATTCATGCGTCGATAAAAAAAGGAGTAATAGTAAGCTCTTTGCGCGAAGGATATTATAGTACTGCATGGCGTAAAGGTGGAAGAAACTGATAGAAATAACAATAAAGAATAATATAGAGGGGATACGCAAGTACCCCCTTTATTGTTTTTATATGTCCCGTCCTAAAATAGGTTGACACAAAACTGACTTATTTATGACACATTCCGAGATCAAGCAAAATCGGCGTAAACAGAGCGATTATCCACTCCCCTTTAAATTACAGGTTATCC
>NZ_JAIXHZ010000049.1:0-4014 GCF_043392705.1 Dysgonomonas sp. Shenzhen-Wh21 | reverse complement strand
TTATACGCCCATTATGATTGACGGAGTAAGAGATGAGCGTACTATGATAAATTCGTATCCCTTTTCTGATCTTACCAATGTAGAATCTATGGAACTTTTGAAAGGACCTGCTTCTGTATTGTATGGGCATTCTGTATTGGGAGGAGTATTGAATATTGTAAGGAAATCTCCTACACCTCAAACTGTAGTTAACATGAAAATGTCGTATGGCAGTTGGAACAACAAGCAGGCAAATATGGATTTCGGAGGTAACCTTGCCGGTCCGGTGAATTACCGTGCAAATTTTAATTATGGCGATCAGGATGGATGGCGTGCTACAGGTAACAAGCGGCTCTCCGGATATTTAGCTCTTGGTGCAGATATCGATGCGACAAGTAAAATTGATGTAAGGGGTAGTTTTCATCGAGACTGGTATGGTACTGAAACAGGACTTCCTCCTGTAATGATGGCCGATGTATATAACACAGACGGCACTCTTTACTTGAAGGCAGGGCAAGAAATCCCGGGATTAAATGAAAAGAAGAGATATAATAATGAATCTGATTTTCTTAAAAACAACGGATGGGATATATCAGGAAAGTATGAGAAAAAATTCAGCAAGTCTATGAAGTTAACAAATTATTTATCATACAAGTATGATGACATAAATTATCTGGGAACAGAAGAGCTCAGCTATTTGTACAGTATGAATTCTGTATACAAACATTATATAGATAAGGGGACTTACAAGATGTATATAAATCTCGACTCTGTTCAGCTTACATATCCTTTGCGTTTTTCTCATATAGCTAAAACTTTAGGTAATCAACTAGAATTATCCGGCGATTTTTATACAGGGAATATCAAACACAATTTCATAGGGGGCTATTCATTTTCTCAAATGTTTCGCAATTCATATACAGGATATAATAATGCTCCGGAAAACGATAAATTCAATAGAGAATATGATATTTATGGCCCTGGAATATACTCTATTATAGCTGTAAACAACCCTCAGAGCATGGGATACATGAAATCAAAGTTTAGTAAAGTAATTATAACCAAAGATTATACACACGGAATCTATTTTCAGGATTTAATAGAGTTTCACGAAAAATTCAAATTATTGCTGGCTGCAAGATATGATATGTACAAATATATGCGTACAGGGGCAAATACTTATGATGGCATACGTGAATATCACAAATCAGAGCAAGCTCAATATAGTATTGCGACCAATTCTGCATTTACATACCGTGCCGGAATGGTATTCCTACCCATATCAGAGCTTTCTATTTACACATCCGCAGCATCATATTTTCGTCCTTCTCGTACATTCCCTGCTGCAAATACAATTTATCTGAACCAAAATGGTAGTGAAATAGATATTGAAAGCGGAAAAGGGATTTTCGATCCGGAAAAAGGTTATCAGTTTGAAGCAGGTACCCGATATACTTATAAAAGCATTTTACAGGCATCAGCCAGTGTTTTCTACATTCGTAAGAATGATATTGTAAGAAGCTTTGGACGGTTAAGTGTGGGCTCTGATACAAACGGAAATCCTGTAATGAAGTCAATCATTGGACAGGTAGGAAGTGAAGAATCTAAGGGATTCGATATTGAAATGTCTATTACGCCAACTCATTTTTCTTCTTTCAATTTGGGATATTCTTATACAGATACAAAAACTCTTGATATACAACCCAACAAGTATGTAAGCATCGATACTCAGAATATAACATTGGTTCCTCATAATACATTTTATGCATACGGAAGTATTGTTGTTCCGAAAGGAATTTTCAGAGCTTTGTCATACAACCTGAGCGTATCTTTTATGGATAAGGTATATACGAATTATGCTAAAAGTATGTCTTTCTCATCGTACTGGCTGACAGATATGGGTATTTCTTATCCTTTAAAAAACGGTATAAGACTTTCGGGAAATGTAAATAATGTATTTGATAAGAAGTATAGTAATCAGGCTGTTTATGGTACACAACGTGTTCCGGGCATGCCTCGCAATTTTATGCTATCATTGGCATATAGCCTTAGATAATTATGTTGAAAAGAATATTATATTCTACACACAGAATACTGGGGACTATTCTCAGTATTCTGTTCGTTGTTTGGTTCCTGTCCGGATTTGTAATGATTTATCATACATTTCCTCGTGTATCTAATATCGATAGATATGCACACATGGATATCCTACCCTCGAATATTCTATCTCCAGATTCAGCTGTAAAATGCTTACCTGAGGGATCAACATTCTTCAAACTTTCGCTAAGATCGTATGCCGGAAAACCTTTTTTTGAAACCATGTCAAAAGAAGGCACTACCCAAATATCTGCGGATAGTGGAGCAGTATCGAATAAGATAGAAATAACCCCATCTTTTCCTCAGATAGAAGAGTATGCTAAAAAATGGTGTAATGCAGATATTGTAAAAGTAGATACCCTTCGCGAACTTGAACAATGGATTCCTTTTAGCTATCTAAAGAAAGATTTTCCTATTTATAAGTTCTATTTTGGAGATCAGGATAAACATCAACTTTATATATCTTCGCAAACAGGAGACGCATTGCAATTTACGAATAAAAACAATCGTTTCTGGTCATGGCTGGGTGCAATTCCCCATTGGATATACTTTACTTCATTAAGACAAAATGCAAAACTCTGGACTGATGTAATAACTTGTTTATCGGGCATAGGCTGTATTATATGCATTGCAGGTATCATTATAGGTATACGTGCGTACATCATACAGTATCGTAAAAAAAAGGAATGGGGAAGCCCATATCGAAAATTTGCATATAAATGGCATCATATTATGGGCTTTGTTTTCGGGATATTTGTTTTCACGTTTACTTTTAGTGGAATGATGTCTTTAAACGATGTTCCTGATTGGATTGCGAAAGTACACAGTCCATCTATTGAGGAAAATATGCTTCTACCCCACCCTGTTATTCTTCAGGACTACAAACTGAATGTTCAAAAAGTTGTAGAGGCTTATTCGGGAGAGATAAAGAGTGTAGAATGGGCGTATTTCGGACAAAAACCATTATACAAGGTTATCGTAGGAAAGAAACTGTTAACAATAGATGCTTCGGAAGAAAGTCTTAAACTTTTAAATCTTAAAGAAGTAGATATAAAAGGTTATATAGTTCAGATGCACATTGAGCCGATGAAAATGTCATTAATGAACGAATATGATAACTATTACGTTGGCTTAACAGACCATCTGCCATTACCCGTATACAAAGTGGAGGTGGCTGATACTGATCACAGTACTTATTATATTAATCCTAAAAATGGGAATATCCGATATTTTAATACCAACAGTAAGGTTCACAAATGGACTTATCAGGCATTGCATAGTTACAAAACCGGATTCTTTGCAAAACATCCTATTCTGTGGAACATTACAATGTGGATAACATTGATCGGCGGTACATTCGTTTCTATTACGGGGGTATGGCTAGGAATAAAATATATTATAAGAAAAGTAAGGAAGTTGAAGAAATCTCTTTGTATCAAAGAAAAAGAAGAAAAATCATTTTAATATGTCTACAGGAAAAATAATAGTTGCAGGGATAGGTCCGGGGTCGAAGGAAGATATAACTCCGGCTGTATTAAATGCCATTCGTATATCACATGTGATTGTCGGTTATAAATACTATTTTCAGTTTATTGAAGATATTATTAAGCCCGACAGCCTCTGTATCGATACAGGTATGAAAAAAGAAAAGGAACGGGCTAAAGAAGCTTTCCGATATGCAGAGCAAGGTAAAACGGTCTGATAGTGAAATGATACAGAAATCATGTCCTATAGGAGCTCCTAATAAAGCGGCGGCTTTTTGGAAAGCGCTAACACCGGGCAAGACTTCAATCTCTATCGAGCTTTGTTTCTCTATCTTCATCTCATAAACAAGCGGAGCCATTCCGTAAATACCTGCATCTCCCGAACTGATTACACAGACCGTTTTACCTTGCTCTGCATATCGGAAAGCTTCTTTAGCCCGTTCCTTTTCTTTTT
>NZ_JAIXHZ010000048.1:0-10051 GCF_043392705.1 Dysgonomonas sp. Shenzhen-Wh21 | reverse complement strand
GTTATCAGGCTTGTGTCTGGACAGAAGAAATTCCAAATGATCCGGGGTTGTTTACAAGTATCATTCCGGCGATGGTGATACCCCTCAAAACATCGAGAGATAAAAGGCGACTGCTAATTTTTACTTCCATTGTATCTTTTTTAATAGGTATAAGAACGATAATGTATTCCCTCTCTATCCATAATGCGGTTGTGTAAACTCATTCGTTGCAAAAAATCCTGCCAGTTTCGTTTATTACTCCATATTAATTCGCTATAGGCTTGTAAAGCAGGGTATACATGTTCTTCTAGTTTTGTCTCATTTGGAATTTCTTCTGTCCAGACACAAGCCTGATAACCGATTACTTTAGAGTCTGTCATGTTGTGATAATCCTTTGTTATATCAAATTCATATAGTTCTTTCCATAGTTTAAATGAAGGTCTTGCACTTAGATAAAAATGGCTCCATGTCATAAAAATCATCGGATTTCCTTTCTTTACAATCATGTTCGCATTTTCATTCATCCAATCGCGCCAGAAAGTCACATGTACCTCCTTTTCGATATCATCGACAGCTGCATCGTCCCATACGATAGTCTTTTTCCCTTTTTCCTTTAGCGACTTTTGAATTTCATTTACAAAGAAAGTCTGCAAATCGGCTGATGATTTCATTTTGTGCTTTTTCATTTGTTTTTTACAATTAGCATTCAATTCCCAAGTATCTCTTTCTACTTCATCAGCTCCAATATGTACAAAAGGTGAAGGAAATAGTTCTGCTATTTCAGAATATATGTCTTTTGCAAAATCTATAACTTTAGGATCACACGGACATATAGGATACGAAAACTCTTTACCCCAGCCGGTATTTCCAGTGCAAGATAGCCATGGATATGCTCTTATCGCAGCAGACATGTGCCCCGGCATATCTATTTCAGGTATAATTTCTATGCCATACTTTTGTGCATGTGCGATGATTTCCCGCATATCAGCTTTAGTGTAAAATCCGCCATACTTAGAGTCATTTCGAATGAAACGTTTATCTATTTGCATATCCGGATTATATTCCGATTGGCGTATACAGATCGAGTCATATTTATCAAAAGATCTCCATGCGCCGATTTCTGTTAATAGTGGATATTTATCTATTTCGATTCGCCATCCCTGATCATCGTTTAAGTGCAAATGCAGCTTGTTTATTTTATAAAATGATAAGCGTTCTATCGTTTTTAATAAATACTCTTTTGTAAAGAAATGTCGAGCCACATCCAAATGAAACCCTCGCCACTCATATCGAGGATAATCTTCTATTTCTGTAACAGGTAATTGTTTGATTTGACCTGCAGATGTGAGAGAAATAGATTCTATCATCTGATGCAAAGTTTGTATCGCCCAAAGGCTTCCGGCGGAACCGGATGCATGGATATCAATATGTACTGTGTCTATCTTAATATGATATGCTTCATCAGGTAATTGTTTATCTACAAAGAAACGTATTAGGCTATTTTCATTCGAGCCATAAGAGACCTCTATGTTCAAAGATTCCAATAATGCTTTTTCAATTATGCTTTTGGCATTCTCATCTATATCTTTGCTTATCGTTATTACCGATGGCAAACGTAGAAATAGATTAGAGTATATCTCTTTTTGAGGTTTTGGTATCAATCGAGGGGTTTCACAATTTAATTTCTGAGAAAACCCACCCTGTGTCTCTATAATAAAACACAGACACAAGAGGAATATTCTAAACTTCATCTTATTTGTATTTGTATAATGTGGTTACACTTTCTCGTCCACAATAAAAAGCTTTCGCCCTTATTTCTTTTGCATTACAAGTTATAGATTCAGTCCAAAGAGTAGAATTAACCGTAGGTTCCGATCCATCTATTGTATATCTGATTTCAGCATTAGGAATAGATGTGTTTACATGTAATTTGCCATCGATCATCTCTATGCCGGGATGAGCAATACGGAATTTAATATTCAAAAGATTAAGACGAGGTAACTCGTACTCACTTATCTTTCTATTATACAGGCGCAATGCATCAGTATATTTATCGCTTAACGGCTCTTTCTCCCATTCAGGATGAGTATTCCAAGCTCTCTCTATAAGACCAAACATCTTGGGGAGCAAATAGTATTCAACCATGTCAAAATTGCGTATGGTTTCTGCCCATAATTGTCCTTGCATGCCTTTTATTTCGTTAAAAGCATTCGGTGATAAAGCTATTTTTTTCTTAGATACTTTTGTTATATCTACGCGATTACCACTCATATCTGATCGTACAGACTTATATATATCATATGGTACAACATTAAACGAATTATACTCATTTACAAAACCTCCCCAATAAGCTCCAGGTTCATTTTCATGTTTGTTATATGATAAGTCAAAATACAAATTGGTGACATTGCATAGAATAATAGGATAGCCGGCATTAGCCAATCTATAAGGAATCTCATCTCCATTCCACTCCGGAACTGTATTCCAGCAATAACTTAAAACATTATCTCCGGCAAACTTCTTATTTACCGTTTCATCAGGTAATAAACCAACTTCCTGCCATGCACCGAGCTGTATATTCTTTTCTTTAAAGAAAGGAATGATCTGTTCAATAAAATAGTCCTTCAACTCTCTCGTTTTCTTGAAGCCTTTATCCTTCATAAATGTCATTGCAATATCCGACCCTTCCCAAGCTCCATGGGGAACTTCATCCCCTCCCAGATGTAAAACAGACAATTCCATTCCGGCATCTTTGTACATCAAATTTACTTCGGTTACAACCTTTTTCACAAAGCTATATACTGAGGGTAAAGCTACATTGATAACATTATCAGTATAACTTTGCGCCGAGATATAACGTGATGTATCCGCAAAATCAGTAAGTAAATATTCTTCTGCCTTCTTTTTATCTGATTTTATATATTTATAATACCGAACATTCATAGCCTTAATCGCTGCTCGTGCATGTCCGGGTAGATCTATTTCGGGGATAACTCTAATATGATGCTTCTGTGCATATTTAAGTATTTCTATAAAGTCGCTTCTAGTAAAATAACCATTTCCTATCGAATTTTCATCATTAGCATCCCAGCCACTTCCATAGGCCGGATATAGACATTCCTTCTCGTCTACAGTATGACCTCGGCGAGCTCCAACTGTTGTCAGTTCCTCTAAACCGGGAATTTCTATGCGCCAACCTTCATCGTCTGTCAAATGCAAATGTAAAACGCTCATTTTATACATTGATAAAATATCTATAAGCTTCAATATATTCTCTTTAGAAGAAAAATTACGAGCAACGTCTAACATTTGACCTCGATATTCGAGATCGGGATAATCAGATATACTTACATTCGGTAAGCTATATGGTAAATCTTTACTATGTATAAATGCTAAAAGCGTTTGAACCCCGTTAAAAATTGCATGAGGAGTATTTCCGGTAATTTCAATGGAACCATTATTCAGTTCCATTTGATAGTATTCTTTATTTTTGCCTACATACGATTCTTTTCTCAGATTTATAGTTACAGCAGCCTTATCTACAATATTACAGCCATATAGTTTTTCAAGCTTTTCTTTCAATAGATTTGCTTCATTCGCAAACGTTGGATCATATTTCAGGCTAACATCTTTTGTGAAGGAAAATTCTCCGCCATTCTCCTTCACATGTTTCAGCGATGGGAAGATATCCGTTTTCTTTAAAAGTACTTGCTCTGAAAAAATTAGATTACTTTCATAAATCATTTTTCCATCAGGATATGGCAACTCACTCTCTCCTACTCTTGACCATTGATAATCATGAAGAAAAGGTTTGGAATTGATAGCAACACTATACGGTACAGACTCTTTTCTTTTTTCATCGAGCATAACAATGTATGCGCCTTCCGGTGCTCCTGCATTTTTCAGAATACTTCCTGCACAACGAAATGTTATCTTTAAAGTATCACCCGAAGCTAAAGGACGATATGAAGATGATGGTGCAATCTTGTAATAAGTAGAACTGATTTGCTGCACAATGACAGGTGATGTCGGGTCTGGCTTTACAGCTGCCGGCATTTGATTATAGTAGACAATCCAATTTTCCTTTAAGGAATCATTGCTATGATTAATAAGATAAAATGTATTTTCATAATATCCGGGCTCTATTCCATTTCTACCCATTTCCCACATTAATGAGACAGGGGATTTGTTTAGATTCTTCTGATTTATACATGCCGACATTATAAACATAGAAGTAATCAGATAAATGATGTATTTCATGTCTTAAAAACTTTCTTTATTTTTGAATATAGACACACGGTCCCAGTTCATTTTTCGCAGTGTTTATATTTTTATTATAGTCTGTCATCGGAAAAATTTCTCCCGATACAACATTTGCAATATATAGATCATATCCTCCAAGGCTTCCGGTACGTGTGCTACAGATAATAACCCAATCATTATTTACCGGATAAGCATCAGAATAATCTCCGTCTGTATTATTAAAAGGGAGGCGTTTACTTTTCAATCCGCTCCAAAATCCACGATATACTTGATCTACACGATTTGTTTCGGAATATCCCACAGAATAATAGAATGATGTTTCATCCGCATTTATAGGATAATAATCCTGAACTTTAGCTGCATCATAAAGTGTTTTTATAGATTTACTTTTAATATCGATCACAGCAATAGAAGATGTTGCTCCATCGCCTTTCGAACAAATAAGCTTTGTCCCATCGGCATTATAGTAAGGCATCGAATAATCTACAGGACTAAGTTTTGTCACTTTCCCTGTTTCCAAATTGAGTTCGGCAACCCTAAAGTCTTGTTTAAAAGCTATGCGTTTCCCATCAGGGGAAAATTTAGGATCTTCATCTCTTGTTCCGTCATATGGTGTAAGATTTACAGGCTGTGTTGTTCCCGAAAGATCGTATAAAAAGATATCCCATGTATTTGTATCTTCTCCTATTCCCATAAAAGTGATCTGTTTACCATCGGGAGAAAAATGCGCATTCATAGCGTTGCGTATTTTCCAGTTTTCACTTATACATTTCAATTCATTTGTACCAAAATCATAAATGTACATTTTAGAATCTTCAGTGTCATAGGTTGTATAATTGTGATATACTAGTTTGCCTTTTAAGGTTGGAGCCTCGGTTATAACAGGAGGCGTCTCTGTTTTGTTATTATCATCGTTATCATTGCAGCTAAATAGAGAGAGTCCTAAACTGCATATTATCAAAGATTTTAACCAATATGTATTCATTGTATTATATTTTTATTTTAGTGGCTCTGATGACAGATTTTCATTTGCATCATGATCAGAGCCACTGTTATTATTATCAAGGAAGTCTTTTAAAATCAACTTTAGATTTGTTCAAACCATCAGAAACATCTAGTGTAATACGGTAATAACCCGGAGTAAAACCTTCTCCTCCGACCAAATCTGCCATGCTTCCGCCTGCTGCACTCACCCCGGATGAATCTCCGGTAAATAAGTCGTTTGAAAAAACAGCAAATTGGGCATCCCATGTACGATTACTAAATATTTGGATATCAAAACCTCCCCAGTCATGCTGGTCTGACAGATAAACAGTTGCCTGATACTTATTTGGTTCTACAAGACGCATGTAAGCTAACTGTTTCACATCATTGAGATCCCATCCAATTGAATTAAATGCACTATTCCAAGTAGGAGATGAAGAAAATCCATGCCCAATGATCCAATAAGTAGCCGGAGCCACATCTGTCATCTTGTTAATCCATATATAATTATATTCCAAAGAATAGTACACATCCCATTTGCCGGATTCACCTATAAATTTGTATGTCTTTGTTTCAGCATTATATTCGAAAAAGTCTCTATTGTAAGCTTGTTCTATATTATCAATGCCTGATATCGAAAAATTTTGTCCTTTGGTAAAGTCTACACTTGCATACAAGTAATTTCCGGAGGCCATCATCTGTACATTATTTACCTTGATGACCAGTCTCAAGCCCTCTATATCAAAATTGAAAGAAAATGCATCGAATATAATTTTCTTAACAAGCCAGTTACTATATGAAAATTTAATGTCGCTGCCAAATCTATCTCCAATAGATGCTACATTATCATCAATACCTGCATTCCATACATAGTTAGCTTGTGCAAGATCCTCGGATGTTGCTATTTTAGTACTGAAAGTACTTGGATATCCCCCTTCTTCTGATTCATAGATGTATGGAGTATTTTCTTTTGCATGCAACTCTATTACAGATTTATCACTTAATATAAGATAAAGGGTCTCTGGTAGCTCGGGACGGATAGCTTTAAGTGTTTTTTGCTCTTTAGTTTCTCCTCCATCCACATTTATCAAGGCGAAGTTGACTTTCAGTTCATCTCCTGTAGCAATATTGGATGTAAATGGTACAAACAAAGAAATATTATCTAGCGATACAGAATTACCTTTGGTTCGTATAGACTTACTACTGATGACAACATCGTTGGCCACCAATTCGACCTCGAGAGTGGAAAGAGGACGAACTGCATCGCTCACTTTCGCATCAAAATAAATAGAATCTCCTAACTTAATATTTTCGTTACCCTTTATTGCCAGCGACTCGATAACTGGTACTACGATTGTAGAGTTGTCATCATTGTCACTACATGATACGAAAATGGCAGATATAAAAATCAATAAAAATAATATTTTAAATGTCTTCATAATATTCATTTTTTAATAACCCGGATTTTGTGTTAGGTTGGGATTTGAATCTTTCTCTGTCTGAGGCACAGGCCATAGTTTATGAAATTCTTCTAGGTTTGGGAAAAGTAATTTTCCATTTTTGTCTTTATGTTGACGCATAACTTCCACCATTCTGTCATTGCGTAACAGATCATACCAGCGTTGTCCTTCCAAAGCAAGCTCAAATTGACGTTCTTGTTCAACGGCTAAACGAGCATCTCCTTGAGATAAAGTTGTTGATAATTTCTTTAATCCGGCCCGATCGCGAATCGTATTTACAATATTCATAGCTTCGCTAATCTTATTTAATTCAACTAATGCTTCAGCTTTAAGGAGAAGTATGTCTGCTAATCGCATTAATATAATCTCTGAATCTTTTTGGCGGATTTTATTTGCAATAGGATAATTGCTTGACGGGAAGTAGTTATCATATGGTACTTCTTTATAAACAATTGTTGATGCAAAGCGTTTGTCGTCAGGGTTGAATTTAGAGATCAGATCATGTGTCGGTGTACAGTAGCGGCGCCATGTAATAGAACCATCTTCTTCACTGTACAACACCCAATATGCCCAATTGGGAGATGTAGCATCATAATATACTTCAAAGATGCTTTCTGTTGTATATTTATTTGCCGGATTCCATAAATCATCATAGTTTGTCACTAACTTATAACCATCAGCAATCACTTTATCACATAGTTCTACAACTTTAGAATAGTTACGTCCAGACTTTTCTCCACGAGTAGCATATACTTTTGCCAACAAACCATTTGCTGCTCCTTTGGTTGCTTTAAATGCACCTTGCGACAGACTACCCAGGTCAGGGATAGCTTCTTCCAAATCTTTTATTATCTGTGCATAGATATCGTCTGAAGGAGTACGCGCAGGATATAGTTTAGGGTATAGTTCTTCTAAATTCTCGGCCGTAATAGCAGGTATCAATTCTATCATCAGAGGGGCATCGCCCCATATTCTTACAATATCGAAATATGCATAAGCCCTTATAAACTTAGCTTCGGCAATAATTCGTTTGCGGATAGCATCATCAATATTTGTTTTCATCAAACGTGTATTTTCTATTACGCTTGTTGCTGCTCCTCCCATTTCATAATATTGGGCCCACATTAGTTTTGTTTTCGAGTTCATAGATGTTACCCTGATACCGTCCACTTCTTCACCCGGAACTCCATCACCTCCGGCATAGCAATTGTCTGACTGGATATCCCCATAACTGAAATTCTCAAATTGAAAAATATCTTGTTTAAATTTATTATAAGCACCATTCAGTTCAGCTTCAGCATCGGTTACTGATGCATATTTAGATTCCAGATTCGAAGAATTCTGTGGATCTCCTGTGAAATCAGATAAAGGTTCATTGTCTAGAAAATCGCCACAGGAATAGGTGATAAATAGACATGATATAAAGGCTAATAATTTTATATATGTTTTCATTGCTTCATATTTTTAGAATTCTACATTAAGACCAAATATTATGGATTTGTTCTGAGGATATGTTCCATAATCGACACCTAATTCGACTGCACTTGCATCATAAGCATTTACTTCAGGGTCGTATCCGCTATATTTTGTCCAAGTCCATAGATTTTGAGCTGTTATATATGGTTGAAGTTTTCTGATTCCTGCTTTTTTCAGAAAGTTGAACTTCGGGCTAAAATCATAAGATAGTGTTATATTTTTTAATCGCAGATATGAGCCATCTTCAACAAAGCGGGAAGAGTTATAAATATTCTCTATATTTCCCGGACGAGGTATTTCGGTTACCATACCGGGGCGTTTCCATCTCTTTAAGACATCGGTAGATTGATTACGAAAGTCCATCATACCTGTCATATCAATCTTTGATGCGTTGAAAATATCATTTCCGTATGATCCTTGAAAGAATACAGATAAGTTAAAGTTTGCATACGAGAAAGTGTTTGTCAGACCAAAAACAAATAAGGGTTGTGCATCCCCGATTTTAGTTCGGTCTTCAGGATCTATTATTCCGTTCTCATTTCTATCTTCATAGATGATATTACCGGTTTCCGGATCTACTCCTTTTGATACATATCCGTAAAATGTTCCCAATGAGTTTCCTTCCTTTAATATAATAGCAGGTTGTTCGGTAGTATAAGTAGTGGCATAATAGTACACTTTGTTTAAACCAAGTTTGGTTACTTCATTCTTGTTGAATGAAATATTAAAATCAGTATTCCATTTAAAGCTCTTAGCATCTATGCTTCGCGCAGATACAGCTATTTCAAGACCTTTATTTTTCATTTCAGCATCATTGCGAGCAATTCCTCCGGGTATATTGGCATAACTGGGTAGATAAACAGTTAACAACATGTCTTTTGTATATTTATAGTATGCATCAAAAGTGAAGATGAGTCTCGAATTAAACATGCTGAGATCAATACCTACGTTTGTTTGGGTCGTTTTTTCCCATGTCAATTCTCTGTTGCCAGGAGTTTTCAAATAAAGAGACAAACCAGGTAATGAATTATCAGTAGTAGGAGGTATTCTTCCTGCTGCATATTGCGCTCGCCATGAATAATTGCCAATACCTTCCTGATTACCATTAAGCCCCCACCCTGCTCTGAGCTTCAAGTCTGAAATGACATTTGCTGTACCGGTCATAAAGGACTCACTAGAAATACGCCATCCGGCAGAAAATGAAGGGAAAACACCCCATCTTTTTCCCGGAGCAAACTTAGACGAACCATCTGCTCGCATATTGGCACTGATCAGATATTTACTTTCGTAATCGTATGCTACACGTCCCAGAAACGAGGCAAGAGTCCACTCGGATGCGTAGCTCCATGTTTCATCTTTATCGATAATGTTAGCCGCAGAGAAAGAGCGAATATTAGGATAAGAACTAAGTAAGTCGTATCCTGAAAGCTTTCCTCCTTCTGATTTAGCTTTTTGTATCGTAGCACCCCCAAGTATCGATAAGTTGTGTTTGTCTTTAAACTTGTTTTGGTATGTTACAAGGTTTTCCCATAGCCATTCAAAATCCTTAGAACTTTCTTCCTCTACACGACCTTTAGTAGATCGTCCGTCAGAGTTGGATGTAGGGTCTAGAAAATATAAGCCTCTAGAGTTAGTTTCGTCTATTCCAAAACTTGTTTTGTAATGTAAGTTTTTTGCAAGAGTAAAATCGAGGTTGAGAGACCCAATCAGACGGCTTCTGTCGTAAGTCTGATCTGCAGCATTAGCAGCAAATGGACTTAATATACGTGCTCCATATGCAAATTCATCATATTGTCCGGGATTATCAGAATCCCACTTTTGAATATAAGGAGGAGTATATTAAGTCCATTTGCTGCTAATGCTGCAGATCAGACTTACGACAGAAGCCG
>NZ_JAIXHZ010000047.1:0-13104 GCF_043392705.1 Dysgonomonas sp. Shenzhen-Wh21 | reverse complement strand
CGATATCGTATATTTCTAAGAAAGAGCTTATGCAACAATCCTCTTCGAATATTATCGATGCTATAGCGAAGCAGCCGGGAATAGCTCAGATAACCACCGGGAATGGGATATCGAAGCCGGTTGTCAGAGGATTGGGATACAACCGTGTTGTAGTTGTCAATGACGGTATCCGTCAGGAGGGGCAACAGTGGGGAGACGAGCATGGTATAGAGATAGATGCACAAAGCGTGAACTCTGTTGAAATACTGAAAGGCCCTGCCAGTTTGATTTACGGTTCTGATGCATTGGCGGGAGTTATTAATTTCTTGCCCGAACCTATCCTCCCCGAAGGAATAATAAAGGCTAATCTGATGAGTGAATATCAGACTAATAATGGACTGTTCAACTATTCGGTAAATGCATCAGGTAATAATAGCGGGTTTGTTTGGAACTGGCGTTATAGTGATAAAATGGCTCATTCATATAAAAATAAGTACGATGGTTATGTCTATAATTCAGGATTTAGAGAACGGGCTGTGTCTGGGCTGCTTGGTATTAACCGAAGCTGGGGTTATTCGCATCTTAGCCTGGACTATTATCACCTAACCCCCGGAATAGTAGAAGGTGACCGAGACCAAGAGACTGGAAGATTTCTAAAACCAGCTATTGCAAATGGTGAAGAAACTGAAGTTGTGGCATCTGATAGTGATAGCAAATCATACGAAAAGCAGATGCCTTATCAGCAGATATATCACTACAAAGCCTTACTGAATAATAGTATTATAGTGGGAGAGGGGAATTTGAAAACAATTATTGGTTATCAACAAAACAGGAGGCAGGAGTTTGAAGAAATAGCAGAACCTGATACTTACGGTTTGTATTTCCAACTTCATACAGTTAACTATGACATTCGCTATACGCTGCCTGATATTGCGGGATATAAGTTTGTAGCAGGCATAAACGGTATGTATCAACGATCGTTAAACAAAGGATCGGAGTTTCTGATACCGGAGTATAATCTGTTTGATATCGGAGCTTTTGCACTGGTAAGTAAAAATATCGGAGCTCTTGATATTAGCGGCGGATTACGTATCGATCGCCGTTATAATAAGGCTAAAGCATTGTTCTTGAATGAACAAGAGGAGGTTGTTACTCCATCAAGCCCCGATGCTGAAGAAAAGTTTCATGCCTTTTCCCGAAACTTTACCGGTATTAGTGCCAGCTTAGGATTGACTTATCAGTTTTCGGACGAATGGAATACAAAGTTGAATGTGTCACATGGATTTCGTGCCCCAAATATGAGTGAGCTTGCATCTAATGGTGCTCACGAAGGTACAATTCGCTATGAGAAAGGAAACAGTGACCTAAAGGCCGAAAATAGCTGGCAGGCTGACTGGGGACTAGGTTACTCCTCTCCGCTTATTTCGGGTGAGTTATCTCTGTTTGCCAATAGGATAAATAACTATATCTTTTCTCATAAACTATTGGACACTAATGGGGAAGACTTGCTTACCGATGGCTATAAGACATATCAGTTTGTATCAGGTGATGCTCGTATCATGGGAGGTGAAATCAGCGTTGATATACATCCTGTGGAGCAGTTGCATTTTCAGAACTCATTTTCGTATGTAAGTTCTGTACAGCTAAACCAGCCTGATTCTACAAAGTATCTTCCGTTTACGCCAGCTCCGAAGCTTATATCTGATATCCGTTACGATCTGATACGCCACGGCAAAAAGTTATTGAACAATACTTATGTCTCTTTCGGAATAGAAAGCAACTTGAAGCAGAGCAAAGTTTATTCAGCTTTTAGAACCGAGACACCGACACCAGCCTATACACTTTTCAACGCTTCAATAGGTACCGACTTTGTCCACAAGGGGAAAACGATAGCTTCACTCTTCTTCGCTGTGAATAATCTGACAGATAAAGCCTATCAGAACCATTTGAGCAGATTGAAGTATGCCGATGAAAATCCCGTGACAGGCAGACAAGGGGTGTATAACATGGGACGAAATTTCAGCTTGAAACTTCTGATTCCTTTGTCTTTCTGAACAGATAGAGACTATAACTCCAATTTATAATGAAGGCAGCACGAATGATATTGATTATCAATGGGCTGCTTTTATTATACACTTCGTATAATTCTGATCTATACATTCTTTAATGAAAAAGGTGACAAAAGTGACAGTTATTTCACTTTTTTTATTTGTAACTTTTCTGTTACTTTTTCTTCTATTGGTTTGTATATAGATAAATAATAAAATTAATTATAGTTGATTGTTATCTAGTGATTCAACAAAAAGAGGCTACTAAAACAGTAGCCTCTCTCCGTAATAAATATTTAATTTTATTTAGTTACACATTTGTATTATTGTCTTTTACCGAACGTGTACTCAATTCTTAGAACTTACTTCTTATCGCTAGGCTTTACCTTACCTGCTTTTTGAAGTGCCGCAAATTCATCTTTCGCTTTTTTAAGTTGTGCCATAAATGCATCATTCGCATGTAAGCGTGCTACAACTGCACTCGATACTAATCTGGCCGCATCAACATCACTCTGGAAATGGTATCCACAGATAACTCTGCTTTGTCCCATTTCATATCCACGTTTCAAGATTTCATTTTGTCTGTCAACATTTATTTCAGCCAAAACAAGTGCCGTTGCCCAACCGATTGCTGTATGACCTGATGGATATGAACCATTGGTTGACAGTGCGTGTTGATGTTCGGGTAGGCAAGTTTGTTCATTGTAAAAACTGAAAGGACGAACTCGCATATAATGCACCTTAGCATGACGAGTAGCCAAGTCTCCGGCATCCTCACGCATGTTTATTATAAGCTTATATATTTCAGGAGTCTGTTCTTTCGTGATTTCAAGTCCAAATGCTTCGGAAAAAGCCAATGGTACACCATTACCACCTATCTGTGCGTCACTCACAGCCTGTTCTCCTCTAGGGGTATTTCTTTGCAGTTTTCCCCAGTCATGTTGAGCTTTATCGTATAAGAAAAGAATGCTATTGGCTTCGGGTGGAGGTGGTAAGAGCTCCAGACTATTTGCGACTTCCGATTCTTCCAAGTAATATAAATCAGGGTTTGTTCTCTTATCTCTTATCTTTTTGTCTTGCGCAAATATATTCAGCGAAATTAAAGAACAAACTAAAATGGCTAATGTAATTCTTGCTTTCATAACTTTATAATTTAAATAGTTAGAACTTATACTTTACTCCAAATTCGGCTGTAAAAGGACGGATGTATGTACCCGACATTACAGTACCTTCTTTACTCTTCACATCAGCATCGGTAACGATCAGGTCTGCATCAGGAATAGAGCCCGAAACTCCACGTTGATTCAGTAAGTTTACGAAAGTAGCGCTTACATCAAAGTTTTTAGAGATTTTGTAATTTACACCTGCAAATGTCTCCCAACGTCCATCAAAGTATAGAGTGTTCGGTTTGTTGAAATACTGTTTGCTAAAGTATCTTGCACTAGCCCAAACTCTTAAATCTTTCCAAGTATAACTAGGATCTATCTCTATCAATACCTTTGGAACTCCGGTCACTGTCTTATCTCCAAAATCGTAAGAAGAGACTGTTCCATCGGAGAATTTAAGGTCTCCGTTGAAGTTTTTATATTTTGGTTGTTGCAATGTCAATAGAAAATGTAAATTGAAGCTTTTCGCAGGAGTAAATAATACATCTGTAGTCCATCCTAATGTCTGTACATCGTATTGTGTCATCGCTCTTTCAACATCGGAGCTATTATTCGGATTTGAGAAATTCACAGTGGTACGGTAATTATTCCTGTTAATATATGTTGCCTTTGATACTAAGCTAACAAACTTGTGATTGTAAAATACTCCTATTGCCGCCTCGGGAACTTTTGAAATTTCTAACTGAGGGTCTTTGCCCGATGAATATTTGTTCAAGTGAGCTCCATCTTCATTGTAAACAGCTTCTCCTAGCAAACCAAATTTGTCTGTCAACTTGATTACAGCATTTACCATTACAGCTTTTGTCAACCAATCATGTTTAATATCTGATTTCGGTGCATCACCAATCAAACGTATATTGCCATTTTGATCTTTTCTGTCGCCACTTTTTATATAATTACCTCTTAAGTTGAAGTATTGCAGGCGAGCACCAAAGTCTAAAGTAACTACATTCGATACATCCCATTTGTCTAAGAAGAACAGTGCGGTTTTGTTCTCGCTGCCATCATAGTACTCATAGTTTGCATTTAACCTCATATCTCCATTTGGATTTGTATTGGAGATTAGTTTTAATTTCCTAGGATTAGGAGCTACTTCCTGATAATATTGAGATGATTCGGTCAGGAAATTATGAGTCTCAAAATACCACTGATCAATACCAACAGACCATTTGTGGTTGCCCGATTTTCTTCCTACTTCTACTGTACCCATTAATGTATTCATCGGAGTTCTTCTCGAAGCCAGGTTCATTACACTTTGTACATTTTCTCCGGCATAGGCACTTCCGTCATCTACATAATTCAACTTACCGGAAAGGTTGGAGACATTCTCAACTCCCGTCATTACAGCAGTATACATACCTGTTTTTGCATAACGATAACGCAGTATGTAGTCAATGTTTAGGCCATTTGAAAGTGTATTTTTACCGATAATATCTAAAGTATGTGAAGCTGTTCCATAATCTTTAACCGGATCTCTTTTTACAGCTTGCCCTGTGTAAGCATCTTTCAACGTAAGTACGCCGCTTTGTTCGATATAAGAGTCTCGACCTAACCTAAAATTATCAAGTTCTGAGACCTTTCCATTTCTATCGAAGCGGAATGGACTATACTTATTGTTAATGTTGTCGATATTCGCATACTTGTAGAATGCCGTTATAGACCCTTTTATATTTTCTCCCTTGTACTCCTGCGTCAAAGCTGCCTTATACAACTGAGCCTTGTCGTTATAATATCTTGTAATACCTTTAGGTTTGAACGTGCCCGGGTCGAAACTTCCGTATGCACCGACAGAGAATTTAAGTCCTTTCTGGTTTATAGGCCCACTAAGATTAATATCTCCACGCATCAATCCGAAATGGTTTGAATTCAACGAGCCTTTGCCCTGAAATTTATCAGTACCCAGATTGTTGAAAGTACTCAATGATACGCCCACTTCTCCCACACGAACGGCTGTTTGCCCTAAGTCAAGCATTTTTCTTTTTGCAATTGACGCATCATTACGCCATGCTCGTGGTGGTAGTTCGGGCCAATAAAAGAATACAGTTGGTATACCATTCTCTAACACTGTTGTACCTCCAGTACTAGCCGGTAATCCGATATTAACATCGCGCGGCCCGGTATTGTTTGCTGCATTAAGCATCACATTGCGATCGCCTTCTTTGACCTCGCCGGCAGCTTCTTTTTTCGATTTGTTTTTTTCTTGAGCATTCATTCCTACACCTGTAAAGGCAAGAAATAGAGCTAAGAAAAGATATTTATTTGTCTTCATTCTGTTTGTTTTAGTGTTTCGATTTTTTTACTAATTGGAGGCGGCTTTGCCCTTTTCTACATAACTCATATCACCAACCGATTCTACAGTAAATTTGCCATCTTTGTAGATCACCTTGCTTACAGATGCGTTCCCAAGGTGGGTAGGTTGGATAAATTTACCCGAGCTATCTAAGTCCGATAAAAGTATCCCAATAAACATTCCATGAACGACTACTAATACATTTCCTCCGCCTAATTTTGCTTCTTTTTCTGCAATTGCTTTAAATGCAGCCTGCCCTCTCTTTTTTACGTCGTAATAGTTCTCAGCCATTCCCAATTCATCCAAATCTTTTAGTGCCTGCATGGCATTGATGTATACTTGGTTGTCGGTTTTCATCGCTTCAAAAAATTCTTTCATGTTGCGTAGTCCGATTCTAAGGGCAGCGTCTCCCCACATTTTCTCATCTGGTTTGCCCTCGTAGCTACCAAAACAAGCTTCCCGCAATCCTTCATCTTCTTGTAAAAGAAGACTTTTCTGTCCCTTTTTCTCTAAAACGATACGGGCTGTTTGGCGAGCTCTACCCAAGTCGCTGGAATAAGCCGCTTTCAGAGGAACGTCTTTCATCCCGATACCCAAATATTCGGCAACAGCTACTCCGGGTGGGGTCAGAGGGGTATCTGCCCACCCTTGAGCCTGCACTAAGGTGTTCAGTATAGTTTTACCATGTCTTGTTACATAAAAAGTAACAGTGTTATCTTTACTTGCATCTTGTGCAAACACGTATGGTGTTATGCATAGCAAGATAGCAGCAAAGAGAATTTTCAATTTGCTCATAAAATTTTAAAGGTTAAATAGGTTAATTAATGTGTATATTAAGGTGACTAATAGTTTTTGTGTATGTATTAATTCTTTATATATTTCTGGTTGCGTACATCTTTTATTACCCCTTTCCAGTTGAGTCCAAATCCGAAATCATAAGTGTTGCCTTCTGTATCTGTATGGCATTCCATATCGAAAGGAACATCTTCTTTCTGTTTTTCTACAGTAACCATGTTAGCCGGCATTTGCACAGGAAGCAAGCCCGAAGGTTCTGCTTTACCCGAAACAATATCCATTACAGCTTTGTCTGATACACCAAAACGAATGACTATACCTTCTACTTTGGTTTCGAATTCGTTAAATACCATCGGTCTGGTAGCATTTACAACAACTACAACAGGCTTATCACCCATCTGTGTTTTTGTATCCAGTATTGTATTCAGATCTTTTGTATTAACTACAGTTGTAGATTTTCCTTTGTATGATCTGTCTGTTATAGAAGGATCTACTACTGGGTCTCCTGCGGCGATACTGTGACTTCTGGCTTCTGTAGCTGTATAAGGACCATATTGTAGAGAAATGGGAACGTATCCATTTCCTCCGGCTTTTCTATCTTCTTTATTATAGCCTCCACCATCGCTATTGCTATGCGGAGAGTTTACAAATACAAGAGCAAAATCTGCGTTTTGAGGATTGTCTGTTACATTGTAATACTGTTTTACTAAGTCAAGATTTACGGGTATTGCCTCAGTTTCTGGAGTTATATTGCCCCACCAGTCTCTAACAGAAGGATTTATTTTCTTAGGAATATATACCGTTTTCTTGCTATCCTTCACAGGTAATACTGTCGATTTATTTTTTAGTAATACGATAGACTTCAGTTGAGCTTCATAACCCGCCTTTACAAATGCTTCACAACCAACTGTTGCTTCACTTTCTTTAGGATCGAGGTACGGATTTTCGAAAAGCCCTACCCGAAATATATTCTTTAATAAACGAACTGCCGATTGCTCGAATCGTTTGCGCATAAATTCTTCTCCATGCTCTTTTACACCCATGCGATAAGCTTCTAATACAGGTTCTTTATCATTGTTTCCTCCAAACTGATCAACTCCCGCCATGATGGTTAGGTAATGTCTTTCGGGAATAGAAAGTTTTTCTGCTCCCCATGGTTTTCCTGCAAAATCTCCCGGAGATTTCCCTTCATCTCCTGTAATCAGCCAGTCGGTGCAAACTACGCCATCATATCCATACTTGTCGCGCAGAAGGTCTGTTATGATATACTTACTAAATCCATTAGCATAGTTTGTTCCGTCTTTTGCCTGATTATACGATATTGTATAGTATGGCATAACGGCTGATGCTTTATTCGTTTTGCCTTCTAACTTGAAAGCCCCTTCGAGGAATGGCTTTAGATGTGTTTCGAAATTGTTTCCCGGATAGACGGCAAACTTTCCGAATGCCCAATGCCCGTCACGACCACCTTCCTCGGGGCCTCCGCTAGGCCAGTGTTTTACCATTGCATTTACACTGTTGTAGCCCCATCCGTCTTTAATCTCTGCATCTCCTTCCGAAGTTTGGAAGCCATCAATATAAGCACGAGCCATATCTGTTGCCAATTTCGGACTTTCTCCAAATGTCATGTTGATACGAAACCAGCGAGGCTCGGTTCCTAAATCTATTTGAGGTGAAAGCGCAGTTGCTATGCCTAATGCTCTATATTCTTTAGCGGCTATCTCTCCAAATTGTTTTACGATCGAAGGATCAAAAGTCGCTGCCATGGCTAATCCATCAGGCCATATAGATATGCGGTCTCCTCCTGCGTTGAATTCAGGATTCGAAGAACCAGCCAATTGTCCCGAATGTCGAGGGTCTGAACTTGTGTTTCCCGGAATGCCTAATCCAAGACCTTCGATGTAGGCTTGCATCTGATTGTTCCAGCGAGCTGCTACTTCAGGATTTTGGATACCCATAACTAATACGTGTCGCAAATTATCTTCTTTCAAAAACTTCTTTTGTTGATCCGTCAGCTCCCAAGCATTCGCTCCGCTTTCGATGAAGGACTTTCCATTGTATGTTCCAGCAAAAAAACCACTTTCCTTAGCCGGTAACGATTGGTGTCCACTGTATAGCATCAGGCCAGCAATTTGTTCAATAGACATCAGTGAAGCGAGGTTCTCTGCTCTTTCTTGTACAGGCAAGCGCCAATCTTCATACTTATCCAACTTTCCGTTTTTGTTGAGGTCTTTAAACTTGAGATCGTCAATCGTAATGATTTTTACACCAGATGATTCAGAGTATCCAAGTGTTGGCCCACCTTTATTTTCAACAAGGATGTAATCATCGATTTTAGTTGGCTGTGTACATTGCAAACTTAATATTCCCAGTAAGAATATTGGAATATACTTCTTTTTCATAATATTGATATTTATGTTAGGTGCGTTATGAGAACGCATTTTAGTTTTGCAAATGTATTTATAGATTTTGATATAAAAAATTAATAGACGTATTTTGTACGCAATTATGTTTTATAACACAATTTGGCTTTAGTAAACATATTTTTATTCGGAATATATTCTCTAATTTTGCCATCTAATCATTTTAATAGGATATAGAGACCTAGATTATGAAGGATTTAAGGAAGTTGACATATGAAGATCATACCGCAGAGAATTCGCACCCAGGCTTTTCGGTAGATTGTGTTATAATAGCTTTTCACAAGGGGAAAATAAAAGTACTGCTGAGAGATTTTGGTATAAACAATTATAAGGCTCTATTAGGCGGTTTTGTTTTTAATGACGAAAGTGCAGATCAAGCGGCACACAGGATACTGGAACTGTATACAGGGTTGAGCAATATTTTCCTAAAGCAATTTGCATTGTTTAGTGATCCGAACAGAACTATCATGAAACAAAACCTAGACTATGTAGCTCAATATAGCTCGGTAAGGAATGATGGAAAATGGCTGTTAAGGCGATTTATAACAATGGGCTACTTTGCTTTGGTGAAGTATGATGAGGTAAATGACTTTGTATCCGAAAAAAAGCAATTACATTGGTATGATATAAATAAATTGCCTGCTATGTATTCAGACCATAAGCTTATTATAAAAAAAGCACAAGAGTCAATCAAACTCTTAATGCCAATAATACCTATAGGATATGAGCTGCTTCCCGAGAAATTTATGATGACCGAATTGAGAAAGATTCATGAAATATTTTTAAATAAAAAGCTTGACAGGCGAAACTTTCAACGAAAAATACTTCAGGAAGGATTTGTTATTCAACTGGACGAACGAAAAAAGGGGAAAGAGTATAATGCCCCTATTTTATATAGTTTTATTTCTCCCGATATTAAGGATACGATGTGATAGTATCTCTCAGATATGAATACAAATGCTTGCTGTTAGAAAAAGATCTCGAATTTTGTCCAACCATTTTCAGACTTCAAGTCAAATTTGCAATTATGATTAAGCAAGACTTCACGAACAAACATTAATCCGATTCCCTGACCTGTCTGTTTGGTAGTAAAGAAAGGTGTGAATAGTTTTTGTTTTGTTTCTTCCGGTATATCCGGACCATTGTCTTCAATGGTAATCGAAAGAGGCTGGGAGGTAGTAATGATATTTATATCTCCATTCTTGTCTATTGCTTCGTAGGCATTTTTTACAATATTGACGAGTACTTGTTCGAACTGTATACTGTCGATACATGCTAAATCTTTCCCGGTAGTCAGATTCAAATTAAGATTTATATTTCTTTTTAAGCATTCTGCTCGGGAGAGAGTTTCGACAGACCGTGCCAATTCATTTATGCTTACATCGGATACCGATGGTTCGGGGATTTTTACAACTTCGGCAAAGTTACTGATAAAATGCCCCAAATGCTTACATCTGTCGAAGGATGCATCTACAGCAGGCAATACATCGATCAATTCGCTGTTTTCATTCTGTTGTAATATATCCGATATAACATTAAGGGTAGAACTTACTGCACCCACCGAATTGTTTACCTCATGTGCCATCATGCGGATAATACCCTCGTATGATTTTTTCTCAATCTTTAGCAATTCATGCGTCAACTCTTCGATGAGGATAAAAGGATGCGCAAACCCTCTGTCTATAAACGAAGAGCGGGAACAACGATACATTGTTATACCCGAACTGCGTATCACTACATCTTCTCCTTGCTTTAGTTTGCTTAGTTGATCTCCTATATTTATTCCCGATTCATCCAGCTTTTTGTTTTTTACGTCATTGATATTGTTTATACTCAACAGTCGTAGTCCTGATGGGTTAACCTCTGTGATTTTATCGTCAAAATCTAAAATGATAACCCCCTGTGGGGATGCTTGTATAAGCAAATCAAGAAAGTGATTTTTCTCTCTCACTTGCAGCCTTTCGTCTTTCAATTGATCCATCATCTTATTGAAAATCTCAATCAGCTTGTTGGCTTCGCTATCGGAAACGGGACGCAGACGAGTCGAAAAATCCTGTTCTTTTAATAGTTCCATACCATCGCTAATAATCTGGTATGGTTTTATAAGTCGGTAGTAAAGGGTGATAAAAAATATAATAGCAAGGATAGCTATTCCTTCTATAAGTAGAAACTTGTATAAGTCTGTTCTAAAAAAAACAAACCCTACAGTTAATAAAGAACCAAAGACAAGAACTGCTAATATCCAGAATAAGATTTTTGATTTCATAGTCCCTAATCATTTGTGCTTATTCCATATTTCTCCAGCCTTCTGTATAATGCTTGTCTGCTTACGCCTAGTGCTGTTGCCACCTTCGAGAGATTACCCCCATATAGTTCCATTGCTTTTTCTATCATCTTTTTTTCCAATTCGTCTAAAGGATAGATAGAGTCGGGGAGTGTAGACGATGAATTGGGGATTGCTGTATATTGATCTTTAAAATCGCTATCGGTAAGTATGTTTTTACCTGAGACGAGAATAACTCTATCCACCAGATTTTTCAATTCTCTTATATTTCCGGGATATGGTAATCTTTTCAAGAAGCTGATTGCTTCCGATGTAAATTCAATGTTTTCTAATCCGTTTATTTCGACTTGTTTTTTTGCGAAATGTTTTACAAGTAGAGGAATGTCATCTATCCGCTCACGCAAAGCCGGTACTCTTATCGTGATAAGGTTGATCCGATAGAACAGGTCTTCTCTGAATGTGCCTTTAGAGACCATGTCGGCAAGATTGCGATTGGTTGCACTAATGACACGTACATCAACTTGTTTTTGCTTGCTGTCACCTAACGATTCAAACGTTTTATCCTGCAACACCCTTAATAATTTCACCTGACATGCCGCATCTAGTTCTCCTATTTCATCGAGGAAGATGCTTCCTTTATTTGCTAATTCGAAGCGACCAATTCTGTCATAATGAGCATCGGTAAACGCTCCTTTTTTATGGCCAAACATTTCACTTTCGAAAAGAGATTGTGAAATACCCCCTAGGTTTACCTTCACAAAAGGATTCTTTTTTCTGTTGCTGTTCTCGTGAATAGCCTCAGCTATAAGTTCTTTTCCTGTACCACTTTCGCCTGTAATAAGGATAGAGGCATTTGTTTTGGCTACCCGTGAAATTGTATTGAATACATTTTGTAAGAGGGGAGACTTGCCTATGATTTTATCATTCCGAAAAGCTTCGTCGCTACTGATATGTGAATTGTTTCCGGCTGCCTCTTTTTCACTTCCCTCTTTCAACTGTATCGCTGTCTGAATGGTGTTCAGTAACACCATATTGTTCCAAGGCTTGGTGACAAAATCAAAAGCACCGGCTTGTATTCCCCTCACTGCAAGGTTGATCGATCCCCATGCCGTAATAAGTATAACAGGTACGTCAGGGCAATAAATTTTTACTTGCTTCAGTAAAGTAAGTCCTTCTTCTCCGCTTGTTCCTTTGGTATAATTCATATCCATCAGGATCAGGTCGGGAGATGTGGCTTTCACAAAAGCTATTGCCTCTTGAGGAGATGTTACATTCGCTGTTTCATATCCGGCCCTTTTTAATACTAAAGAAAGGGATGAACGTATAGCAGCATCGTCGTCACAGATCAGTATCATAAAAATCTTCGTTCTAGTGGATAAAAATAATGATTTTGAAGTTAATCAACAATCTTATCGTAATCAGCAGATATTTCTTTATTGCCTAAAAAATCGTAAAGGGTCAGACTTCTTATCTGGTAATAATAAGACCATAGCAGATACATCTGTTCGATATAATTACGTCTGGCTTCATCTTTCGAAGATTGGGAGTCGTTCAGGTTTAATACATCAATTTTACCTAATACAAACGCTTCGATAGAGGTATTGTAACGTTGCTGTGCAATTATATCTGTTTCTTTTGCCAGTTCCAATTGCTTCGACTGACTATTAAAGTTCTGTACACGAAGATATACATTTTGATTGAAATCTATTTGCTCTTTTTCTATCTTAGAGTTTTCTACTTCACGATTAGCTTCAGCTATTTTTACTTTTCCTTTGCTTTTGCCCCAATCCAAGATCGGTATTTTGATACCAACATTAACGACTTGGTTGTTTCTCCAGTTGTTGCTGTTGAAGGCTTGAGCAAAACGATCTTCCTGTCCCGACATTCCAAATGAAACAAATAATGTCGCATTCCAACGGTCTGCTTTTGCCTGGCTTACATCGCGAGACGCTTCCAGCATTCTTTTCTGGATATTCTGCGTAAAGGGGTTGTTTTCTCGTGCCAATGTTACCACCTGCGAATAAGACAAAATCGGCATTCTACTTAGAAGCCCTTCCGGTATAGCGGGCTTAATGATAATGTCTTCTCCATACCCAAGAAAGGAACGCAACTGAAACAT